>DATIMU010000248.1:0-7266 GCA_035475015.1 Acetobacteraceae bacterium | reverse complement strand
CGCATCGTCAACATCACGTCGGCTTCGGTGAAGTCGCCGATCCCCGAGCTCGGCATGAGCAACGGCGCGCGCGCCGGCCTCACCGGCTTCGTCGCCGGCGTCGCTCGCCAGGTGGCGCGGCACAACGTCACGATCAACAATCTGTTGCCCGGCCCGTTCCTCACCGACCGGCTGCGCGCCGGCGCCATCGAGGCGGCGCGCCAGTCCAACCGCGCGGTCGACGAGATCGTCGCCGAGCGCGGGAAAGGCAGCCCGGCCGGCCGTGTCGGCGACCCGGCCGAATTCGGCGAGGCCTGTGCCTTCCTGTGCGCTGCGTCCTCGGGTTTCATCGTCGGGCAGAACCTGCTGCTCGACGGCGGCGCCTTCAACGCCTCGATGGGCTGAGGCGGGCATGGCCGAGCTCGCCTTCCTCCCCGCGCGCGGCCTCGCAGCACTGGTCCGGCGCGGGCGCATCGGCAGCCTCGAGCTGCTCGACCATTTCATCGAGCGGATCGAGCGGCTCGATCCCAGCCTCAACGCCATCGTGGTGCGCGACTTCGACCGCGCCCGCAAGCTCGCCCGCGCACTCGACCGCAAGCGCGGCAAGGAGGGCGGTTCCGGCCCGCTATTCGGCGTGCCGGTGACGACGAAGGAGAGCTACGACGTCGCCGGCCTGCCGACCACCTGGGGCTACGAGGACCGCCGCAACCACGTCGCCGCGAGCAACGCGCTGGCGGTGGACCGGCTGGAGGCCGCCGGGGCGGTGGTGTTCGGCAAGACCAACGTGCCGGTCGGGCTGGCCGATTGGCAGAGCTACAATCCGATCTACGGGGTCACCAACAATCCGTGGAACGTCGAGCACACGCCAGGCGGCTCCTCGGGCGGTTCGGCGGCGGCGCTTGCGGCGGGGCTGACCGGGTTCGAGATCGGCAGCGACATCGGCGGCTCGATCCGCGTGCCGGCGGCGTTCTGCGGCGTGTTCGGCCACAAGCCGACCTGGGGCCTCTGCCCGCCGCGCGGCCATTCGCTGTTCGGTGCGGCGGCGATGACCGACATCTCCGTCATAGGCCCGCTGGCTCGTTCGGCGGACGATCTCGCCCTCGGGCTCGGCCTGCTCGCCGGCCCCGACGAGGCCGAGACCGCGCTGTCCCAGCCGCTCCCCGCGCCGCGCACCCAGAGCTTCGAGGGATTGCGCGTCGCCCTCTGGTGCGAGCAGCCCGGCCAGGAGACCGACGCCGAGATCGTCGCCCGGCTCAAGGCGCTCGGCACCTTCATGCGCCGCCAGGGTGCGAAGCTGAGCACCAGCGCGCGCCCGGAGTTCGACCCGGAGGAGGCGTTCCACGTCTATCTGCGCCTGCTGAATGCCGCGTTGAGCGGCCGCATGAGCGACGAGACCGAGGCCTCGATGCGCGACAAGGCGGCGCGCCTGGCGCATGACGACATGAGCGCCGACGCGGTGATCGTCCGCGCCGCCGGCATGTCGCATCGCGAATGGCTAGGGCAGAACGAACGGCGCCACCAGATCCGCCGTGCCTGGGGCATATTCTTCCAGAACTGGGACGTGCTGCTCTGCCCGGTGATCGGCACCCCCGCCCTGCCCCACCGCCAGGACGGCGCGACCTGGGAACGCCGCCTCACGGTGAACGGCCGCGAGATCGCGTACAACGACCTGCTGTTCTGGCCCGGCCTGACCTGCGGCTTCCATCTCCCCGCGACAGTGGCACCGATCGGCTTCACCAAATCCGGCCTGCCGATCGGCGTGCAGATCGTCGGACCGCTGTACGGCGACCGCATGACGATCGCGGTGGCCAAGATGCTGGAAGCCGAGTGGCAGGGCTTTGTCCCGCCGCCGGGGTTTGATTGAGCTTCCAGCTGCCGCCGCCGTAGCCGCCTGCTCTGCTGCCACCCGTATCAAAGGATACGGAGCGTCGCGGGGATTTGCGCGTGGCGGTTCCCACGCCAACCAGCGCGGCGCTCCTTGCCCCCGGCCTGCTTGGCTTCGGCCTGACCCGGCGGCGACGCATGACAAGGGATGACGGTTGCTCTGGCGGGTATTTGCACGACGTGTGGTTGCACCAAGGCCGCATCGGCCGCTACGCTATGCCTTGGGCGGCCGGGTCGGCCGGGTCGGCCGATCATCCGATAAGCCCCCGATGGAGACGAACAATGCCGACCGTGACGTTGCCGGAGCAGACGGGCAATTCCTGCGCGGCGCATTGCACCGTTGTCGCGATCCAGGAGCTTCTGACGAAGCCCGGTCTGACGAAGGGCTTCGCGGAAGGCAATTTCTGGGACACCATCAAATTCCGTCCGAGCGCGACCGAGGGGCCGATCACCACGGAACTGGCGAACAAGAACAATAGCGATCCACGGCGCATCGTTTCCGAGATAGCCAAGCGGTGGCCCGGCGTCACGGCGCGGCTGCTGTTCGACGATACGCAGAAGACCGCCGGCTTGCTGAACGTCCCTGGAGCCCATCCGAATCTCGCCGTCAACTACCAGCTGGCACTTGCCGGGCTGTACAACCTCCTGAAAGGGACCGCCGGCGCCATTACGATCGACCCGCAGAATGGTCGGTACTATAACTGCAGCTACCTGATGTACAATGCCAGCACGCCGAACGCGATGGCGTTCGCCGGTATGCATAATATTCTTGTTGCTAACCAATCTAATCTCATCTGGTATTATAATTCCAACGAGACGACGCCGGTCTGGCAACAGACGACCGCCTGGAAGCGCCTCGACAATCAGAACGGCGGCAATCACAGCTACATCTTCACGGGTGTGTGCGTAGAGGTCGGTCGGAGCTAGAGCAATTTCAGGATGACCGTATCCGTTTCAGCTCGTCATGGCCGGACTTGATCCGGCCATCGCACTGTCGCGTGTGTCGCGGCTGATTGCCGGGTCGGGCCCGGCAATCATTAAGTGCAGTCATCCTGAAACCGCGCTAAGGGTGCCGCCCTTGCCCGCGCCGGCATCTATCAACGGAGGGCGCTAATTGCCCCGGCGACGGTGGAGAGCTCGTCGTCCGTCAGCTCGGGATAGACCGGCAGGCTGAGAACTTCCGCCGCGGCGGCCTCGCTCGCCAGGCACTTCGCCGGCCCCAGGGCCACGCGATCCCGGTAGGCAGGCTGGCGATGAACCGGCGCCGGATAGTGGATGCCGGTGCCGATCCCCCCCGCCCGCAACCGGGCCTGCACCGCGTCGCGGTCCGGCACGCGGACGACGTATTGGTGGAATACGTGGGTCGCACCGCTACGCCGGGCGGGAGGCGGAATTGGCGTCCCTGCCAACGCCCCATCGTAAGCGGCCGCGATCACTTGGCGGCGCAAGTTGCCGGCGTCGAGATGAAGCAGCTTTACCCGTAGGATCGCCGCCTGCAGCTCATCGAGCCGGCTGTTCACGCCGACCTCGTCGGAATTGTAGTGCGTCCGCCAGCCATACTGGCGCAGCGCGGCGATACGGGCCGCCAGCTCGGCATCATCGGTCGCCAGCACGCCGCCATCGCCGAGCGCGCCGAGGTTCTTGGTCGGATACAGGCTGAACGTCCCCACCGCGCCGAGCGTGCCGAGCTTGCGGCCGCCGAGTGTCGCGCCGTGCGCCTGGCTGCAATCCTCGATCACCGCCACGCCATGCCGGCGGCAGGCGGCGAGGATCGGGTCCATATCGGCCGCCTGGCCGTAGAGATGCACCGGGATCGCGGCGCGGATCGGCGGCAGGCCCGGCGGCGGATGGGCCAGCACCTCGGCGAGTTCCTCCGGGTCCATCGTGTAGTGCAGCGGATCGATGTCGATGAGCACCGGCACCGCGCCGGCCATCTCGATCGCGGCGACCGTCGCGACGGCGGTGTGGGAGACCGTCGCCACCGCCATGCCGGGGCCGATTCCGAGACCGCGCAGCGCGAGCGCCAGCGCATCGGTGCCGTTGCCGCAGCCGACCGCGTGCGCGGCACCGAGCCATGCGGCGAACTCCTGCTCGAACGCTTTCCCTTCCGCACCGAGAATGTACCAGCCGGATTCCAGCGCGCGCGCGACGGCGGGGTCGATCTCCCCCTTGAGCGCGCGGTAGCCGGCACCCGGGTTCGCCGCCGGTATCATCACAGATAAGCCGCAAGGCGCGGGCGGAACCAGTCGAGCGAGCGGGCGATGCCCTCCTCCAGCCCGACTTCCGGCCGCCAGCCGGTCGCCGCGCGGAAGGCACCGTCGTCGGCATGATAGCTGCCGATGTCAATGCGGGCACGGTCCGCGGGAAATTCGCGAGTGGCGTACCGGGCGCCGCCGCCGGACAGCCGCACCATCAGTTCGGCGATGTCATGCAGCGAGGCCGGCGGGGAACCGCCCAGGTTGAAGATGCGACCGTGGCAGGCGGGATTCTCCGCGGCCGCCAGGAATGCCGCAGTCACGTCGTCCACATAAGTGAGGTCGCGCAGCTGCTCGCCGCCCCACACCTCGAACGGCCGACCCTCCAGCACGCAGCGAAGCCAGATGCCGAGAAACGTCTGCCGGGCGTCCCGAATCCGCAGCCGAGGGCCGTAGCAATTGGTCAGCCTGAGCGAAACCACCGGCCTGCCCTGCACGCGGTGCTCGATCATCCAGTATTGCTCGCCGGCGAATTTGGAAACGCCGTTGGCGTCCGGCGGCGCGACCGGATGGTCCTCGTCCACCGGCAGCCGCTGGGCGCGGCCGTAGAACTGGCGGGTCGAGGCATGGACCACCACGGCCTCGGGCGCCGCCTCGCGCGCCGCCTGGATCAGCCGCACCTGGGCCACGGCGTTGACCGCGATATCGGCCAGCGGGTCGAGCTGGCCGCCCATGTGGCTGGTCTGGGCGGCAAGGTTGAAGATCACCGCGGCCCCCTCGCATAGCGATCGGAGGTCGATCTCGCGGATGTCGCCGCGCACCAGCTCGACCTTGGCACCGTCCAGATTGGCGGGATTGGCGCCGCCGCCGAACAGGAAGCCGTCGAGCGCCGTCACCCGCGCGCCGCGCGCCGCCAGCCCGTGGCACAGATTGGCGCCGAGGAACCCGGCCCCGCCGGTCACCAGCACCTTGCAGCCGTTCCAATCCACCGACCACGTCCTCCCGCGAACTGCCCCCGGGGTGTTGCCCAAAAGAATGGCCGCCACAAGGCGCATCACAGGGCGAGACGAAGCGCCAGCAAAATCACGTTGCGCGAATAGGCGCCGCTGCTCAGGCCGCTGAGCGTCTGTGCCGCGCGGGCGGACGAGTTGCCCGACCCGCTCTGGTCGGTGAAGTCGTATTCCAGCGAGGCGCGCAAGTTGCGGTTGACCAGCCAGGTCGCGCCCGCGCCGATGCTGAAGGCGGTCTGCGTGCCGCCGCCATGCAGATATTGCGCGACCTGCACGCCGCCACGGCCTTGCAGCAGGATGTCGCGCCGATACTCATGATCGACGACGATCCGCCCGATCGAATAGGTGTAGCCGCTGGTGCCCTCGGCCGACGGGTCCTCGATCTCGCGGGACAGCGATCCGGTCACGGTGGTCAGCTCGGTCGGGGTCCAGATTGCGCGAGCCTCGATGATCGGCGCGGCACGTGTTCCGTAGGCGGATGCCGCGAAGATGCGGACCTCGCCGCCGGCCAGCAGCTGATAGCGGAACATGCCGTCGGCGAGATAGTCGAGCCCGGCCAGGACCAGCACGCTTCGCGAGTTGTTGCTGGGCTGCCCGCGCTGCGGTCTCGTGTAGTGCGAGTCGAGCCCGGTCAGCACGAGCAGCAGGTTGCGCTGCTCGCTGAGCGAGTAGCGGACCGTGACGCCGCCCTGCGACACCAGCCGGTCGCGATAGCTTTGCGACACCGGCACGCCGAGCACGGTGGTTCCGTCGAAGGTGAAATTCCGCAGATCGACGTTCGGCATGAACGACAGCCGGCCGAAATCGACGGTGTAGTCGCCGCGGACATCGTCGACCTGGAACGCGACCGGCGTATCGGAGGCGACCGAGGCGAGCTCCGTGGATGTCTGGTGCAGCGAAAGATGCGAGTAGCCGAGGTTCAGATTGCTGCCGCCGATCGTCTTCCCGCCGCCGATCGTCGCGGTCCAGTCGGTGCGGCTCTGCCGGGGCTGGTCGAAATCCGCGTAGTTGTCGAGCGACAGCGCGGCGCCGAGCCGGTCCCGACCCCAATCGGACTGCGCCGAGACGGCGGGCGCGGTGTGCATCAGCCAGCTTCCCTGGCCCGCGCCGTTGACGTTGCTGTCGTAGCCAGTGGCCTCCCCGAGCATCGGGCGGACCACGAAGCTGCCGACCCGCACGCCGTCGGTGTCATAGTCGGGCCGTTCGCGGGACAGCACGGTGACGCCACGATCGGTGCCATAGCCGGGCACGCCGCGCGGCACGTAGTTCTGCAGGTATTGGGCACCCGCCGGAGACGCCCAGGCAGCAATCCCGCCCAGCAACGCCACGACCCGGATCGCCCGGGCCGCCACCCGGCGCAGGCCCGGACAAGTTTCTCTGGACGGGAGTTGCGCCATGCGGCAAAACTCGCCATACCGGAGTGTGTAGTCAACGAGTTTTCAACCACAGCGCGATAATTGATGAGCCAGGAACGGATGAGCGGCCTTTCCCAGCTGATTCGCATCGCGTTGCTCTGGCTTACTCTGCTGCCCGCGATCGCGGGCTGCGGCACGCCGGCGGACGGCCTGTCGCCCATCCCCGATCCGCCGTCGACCGACTATCTGCTGGGTCCGGCCGACCAGATTCGCATCATCACCTTCGGCGGCGAACAGCTCACCGGGGAGTTCCGCGTCAACCCGAGCGGCGAGATCGCCCTGCCGCTGCTCGGCAACGTTCGCGCGGCGGGGCTGACCTCGAAGCAGCTCGAAGCCGCCGTCGTCGCCGCGCTGAAGCGCTCGCAGCTCTACAAGGACCCCAGCGTCTCCGTCGAGGTGATCGCCTATCGCCCGATCTTCATCCTGGGCGAGGTCACCAAGCCCGGCCAGTACGCCTACCAGCCCGGGATGACGGTGGTCACCGCCGTCGCGGTGGCGGGTGGCTACACCTATCGCGCCATGCAGGACGTCGCCTCGATCGTGCGGACGGTGCACGGCCGCGCCGTCGAGGGCCGGGCCGCGCGGCAGACCTACGTGGAACCCGGCGACGTCATCACCATCTACGAGCGGCACTTCTGACGCGCCGCCGCTCGTCTCCGGTTCCTCGTTTCAGTCGGCGACGAATTTCGGCAGCCGTCGCTCGGACATCGCCTTGACGCCCTCCTTGTAGTCGGCGGTCTTGCGCAGCCAGTCCTGCTCCTCGAACTCGCGCTCGGTCGCAGC
>DATIMU010000247.1:0-6600 GCA_035475015.1 Acetobacteraceae bacterium | reverse complement strand
CGGGCACCGAGCGCAGCAGCATCCCGACACAGGCGGCGAACAGGAAGATCGGCCCCATGCCCGGGTGACGGGCGACGTAGAGCAGGCCGTCCTTGACCTCGCGCCACACGCTGGCGGTCGGTGCGTGGCCGCGGCGGAACGCCGGGTCGATCCGCAGCGAGATGATCGTGAAGCTGGCGAACAGGAAGCCCGCGCAGTTGCAGGCAATCGGCGGCACCACGCCCCAGATGGCGATGATCGGGCCGGCGATCGCGGGGCCGATGAAGCGCGCGGCGTTGAAGGTGAGCGAGTTCAGCGCGACCGCCCCCGGCAGCTCCGCGCGCGGCACCAGGCCCGGCACCAGGCATTGCCGCGCCGGCTGGCCGAATGCGTTGCCGATGCCGAGCACCACCTCGAGCGCCGCCATGATCTCCACCCGGATCAGCCCGGACAGGATCAGCGCCACCAGGATCGCCGCGTGGCTCGCCGAGACGAACTGGAAGAACACGGTGAGACGCACGCGGTCCATCCGGTCGGCGATCGCGCCGGCAATCGGTGAGGCGATCACCGACGGCCCGAGATTGCAGAACGCCATGATCCCTACCCACAGCGCGGAGTGGGTGAGCTGCCAGGTGAGCCAGTCGGTGGCGATCTTCTGCATCCACAGCCCGGTCCAGGAGGTCAGGCTGCCGGCGTAGAAGATGCGGGCGTTGCGATGGGAAAAGACCCGGCCGATGGCCGCGAGGGATGCCATCGGCCGGTCCTTCAGCCGGTCATCGCGGCGACGCCCCGATGCTTCGCCCGGTGGCGAGCGACCCTGAGGGCACGGGTGCCGGCGCGATCCCTTCCGCTGCCCCCTGGTTGCGCACGCAGTCCGAGACCTGGGTGTCCCAGCCGTAGCGCTCGGAGAGGCCGCGCGTGGTGATGCCGGAGACGTAGGTGCTGGAGCCGGGCGAATCGCGGTTGTCCATCGCGTAGAGCGAGGCGCGGTTCTGGCGCTGGTAGATCTCGTCGGCGCGCTGGCGGCAGGCGCTGAGGGTGGCCTGGTCGGCGCGGCTCTGCGCGCTCGGCGGGGGAGGGGGCGTGCAGGCGGCGAGCGCCGTCAGGGCTGCCAGCCAAACGGTGGCGCGCTCGAATGTCATGCGGTGGCTCCGGTGAGGCGGACGGGTTCGTGGGACCGGTCCAGCGCGAATCGGGGAAGGCGGGCTCGGAACCCGGTTTCGTCGAACCGCGCCTCCTTCGTCAACGGCGCGATGGCGGCGGCGCGCAGCAGCGAGGGATGCAGGTCCGCCCCGCCACGGTCGAGGCGCAGGAGCCCGGTGGCCCAGCGCGCCCGCGCCAGCAACTCGACGAGGGCGAGCAGACGCAGGCAGATCGACAGGCCATACCAGGTGTTCATGCCGACGGTATGGTCGACCGCCCCCGCCCAGCATCGCGCGTCCCGGTCCGACAAGGCGAGATCGGTGACGCTGCCGTCCTGGCGGTGGAAGCGGAAGCCGCGCACCGCCCCCCAGCGCCCCGATAGGGCGGCCTCCCGGGCGGCGTCCCAGGCGAGCTCGAGGTCACGGCCGCGCACCGCGGGCAGCGCCTCGGGCGGCCGGTCGATCAGGTAGGTCAGCACGCCCTCCGGGCTCGTGCCGACCCGCACGGAGGGCGAGCGGTCATCGGTATCCATCACCGAAAGGATGGACCTGCGGCGCCGGCCGCGCCAGCCTGTATGCACCCGAGCCAGGAGATCGCACGCCATGCAAGATCCCAACCGCCTCACCGCCACCGAGCTTCTGCGTCTCATCGGCGCCGGAAAGTTGAGCCCGGTGGACCTCATGGACTCCTGCCTCGACCGGATCGCCGCCCGCGAGCCGGAGGTTCGGGCGTTCGCCCATTTCGACGCCGAGGCGGCGAGGCGCGCCGCTCGGTCCGCGCCGGCCGGGGCGCTGCATGGGCTGCCGGTGGGGGTGAAGGATGTGCTCGACACCGCCGACATGCCAAGCGGCTACGGCTCGCCGATCTGGGCGGGCTGGCGGCCCCGCGCCGACGCCGCCGCGGTCGCCTGGACCCGGGCCGCCGGCGGCGTGGTGATCGGCAAGACCGTCACCACCGAATTCGCCACCCGCAAGCCGGGACCGACCGGCAACCCGCACAATCTCAAGCACACGCCCGGCGGATCGAGCAGCGGCTCCGCGGCGGGGGTGGCAGATGGCTTCTTTCCGCTGGCGTTCGGCTCGCAGACCGCCGGCAGCGTGATCCGCCCGGCGGCGTTCTGCGGCGTGGTCGGCTACAAGCCGACCTTCGGCATGATAAGCCGGGTCGGCTCCAAGCTCATGTCGGACAGCCTCGACACGGTGGGCGTGCTGGCGCGCAGCGTCGCCGATTGCGCACTGTTCGCCGCCGCCGTCTCGGGCCGGCCGCTGGGCGATCCGGACGTGGCGCCGGGGAGGCCGCCCTTCGTCGGCGTCTGCCGCACGCATCTGTGGAACAAGGCCGACGAGGAGACCCAGGCCCTTCTCGCGCGCGTCGCCGACACGCTGGCGCGCGCCGGTGCCACCGTGGAGGACCGCGACCTGCCGCCCGAATGCGCCGCCCTCGAAATCGCCCATCCGATCGTGATGAATGTCGAGAGCGCGCGCGCGATGGGCTGGGAGCTGGCGAACGCGCGCGAGCAGATCAGCGACCAGCTGCTCGATCGCCTCGATTTCGGCCTCGCACAGACCGACCAGGCGGTGGTCGAGGCGTACGAGGTGTTCGCGCGCTCTCAACGGGCGTTCCCGGCGGCGATCGACGGGCTCGATATCCTCATCACCCCGTCCGCGCCCGGCGAGGCGCCCGAGGGGCTCGATTGGACCGGCGACCCGGTGTTCAACTTCATCTGGACCAGCCTGCACGTCCCCTGCGTCACGGTGCCGGCGGGGACGGGGCGCAACGGCCTGCCGCTCGGCGTGCAAATCGTTGCCCGCTGGGGCGAGGACAAGCAGGCGCTGGCCTGGGCGCAATGGGTGGCGGCGGCGCTTGGTTGACGGCGGCGCTTTGGCCTCCCGCGTAGCGAGCTTATCGTGCGATCCCAGCGACGAGGTCAGAGCCGCCGAACGACAGACGGCAAAGGCTTTGACCCGGGCCGCGCGACCCGCCTAAGCTCCTCCGCAAGTAAGAAAAAGCAGAGTATTTGCCCGGCGCCACGACTCCCGGCGCGGGGATGCCGGCACACGGGGAAGGGAAATGGCCATGGTCAGCATGGGCCGCCGTTCGGTGTTGCGTGGTTCGCTCGGCCTGGCGGCGGCAGGCCCGCTCAGTATGCCCTATATTGCCCGCGCCGAGGCGACGACGGCGACGATGTGGCAAACCCAGGGTTTCGTGCCGGCCGAGGACGAGGCGATCCGCAAGGTGGTCGCCGACTACCAGAAAGCGAGCGGCAACAAGCTTGAGCTCACCATCACGCCGTTCATGGCGCTGATGCAGAAGACCGTCTCGGCGCTCACCGCCGGCGAGGTGCCCGACGTGGTCTCGATGGACGCCCCCGACACGCTGCTGTCGCAGAATGCCTGGGACGACAAGCTGGTCGACGTGAGCGACGTGGTCGAGACGCAAAAATCCACGCTGAACTCATCGGCGCTGCTCTATTCCTACGTCTACAACAACGCCACCAAAAAGCGCGCCTATTACTTCGTCCCGTACAAGATGAACTCCATCCCGTTCCATGTCTGGGGCAGCCTGGTCGAGAAGGCGGGCTACAAGCTCTCCGACGCGCCGAAGACGTGGGATGCATTCTGGGACTTCTTCAAGCCGATGCAGGCCAAGCTGCGCGCCAAGGGGATGCGCCGGGTCTACGCGCTCGGGCTGCAGCTCACCTCAGTCGGGCCGAATGACGGCAACGGCGTGTTCTACGGCTTCCTGATCGCCAACGGCGGCCAGGACATCGTCACCGCCGACGGTAAGCTGCACACCGATGATCCGAAGGTGCGCCAGGCGGCGATCAAGTCGATCGCCTACATGACGCAAGCGTTGAAGGACGGCTACGTGCCGCCGGAGGTGCTGAGCTGGAGCGATTCCGACGACAACAACGCTTACCACGAAAAGCTCATGGTCATGGATTTCGACGGCACGATCTCGACCGAGCTCGCGCTGTACAGCAACAAGGAACTGTATCTGAAGGAAATGGTGACGCTCGGGTTGCCGCTCGGCAATGACGGCAAGCCGGTCCCCGCACAGGTCGGCGCCGGCGGCGGGTTCATCCCGAAGGGCGCCAAGAACGTCGCCGTCGCCAAGGATTTTCTCAAATACATCCTGCAGCCGAAGGTGCAGAGCGAGTACCTGAAGAACGGCCTCGGCCGCTGGGTGACGACGGCGCCGGGGATGGTGAAGGAGGACCCGTGGTGGCTCGACCCGTCCGACCCGCACCGCGCGCCGTACGTGACCGAGACGCTGCTCGGGCCGACCATTCCGGTGTACAACGCCTATAACCCGGCTTGGGGCCGCGTCGCCGCCGAGCAGCTGTGGGGCCAGGCAGCCGCCGCCGTGGTGAAGGACGGGGCGACGCCCGAGGCGGCGGTGGACAAGGCGTTCAAGCGCGCCGAAGCGATCTTCAAGCAGTATCCGATCACCGTCAGCTGACGAGGCGAGCATGAGCGTCACGCAGCAGATCCTCGCGGCGGCCTCGCCCCGGACGGAGCGGCGGCGGACGCGGGCGTGGTTCGGCGGCATCCACGGCACCGAGCTCGCCTGGGCGAGCGCCTTCGCGCTGCCCTATGTCGCGGTGTTCCTCGCCTTCGTGGTCTATCCGGTCGCCTACGGGCTGTGGCTCGGCAGCCAGCCGGCGTCCTATCGTGAACTATTCGCCGATCCCGTGTATCTGCGCGCCGTGGTCAATACCGCGCTGTTCGTCGGCATCGGCGTCAACGTGAAGATGGCGCTGGCTTTCCTGCTGTCGGGTTTCTTCCTGCGCAAGAGCTGGTGGACCAAGGGCCTGCTGGTCATCTTCATCCTGCCCTGGGCGACACCGGCGCTGCCGGCCTTCCTGTCGATCCATTGGCTGCTGAACGGCCAGTGGGGCCTGCTCAACAATGCGCTGTATGCCCTGTTCGGCATCGACGGGCCGATCTGGCTCAATTCGCGCTGGCTCGGGCTCGGCTCCAACATCGTCGCCTATATCTGGAAGTGGATGCCGTTCTGGACGGTCATTTTCCTGGCCGGGCGCATGGCGATCCCGCAGGAGCTCTATGAGGCGGCGGACGTGGATGGCGCGACCGGCTATCGCCGCTTCATGCACGTCACCTGCCCGCTGCTTGCCACGCTGTATCTCGTCTGCACCTTGCTTTCGACCATCTGGACCTTGGGCGATTTCAGCACGGTCTATTTCGTCTCGGGCGGCGGCCCGGCGATGTCGACCGAGGTGCTGGCGACGCTCGGCATCCGCGACGCCTTCGTGCTCGCCCAGCCGCGGCTCGGGGTTGCTGCCGTGATGTCGGCGCTGCCCGTGCTGATCCCGATCGTCATGCTGCTGATGCACAAGCTGCGTACCTCCGAGGTGCAGCTGTGAGCGCCTCCATCGCCGCCGCGCGGCCGGCTAGGCGTCCGCGCTATCGGCTTCGGCGGGTGCTCGGCGAGGTGGTGGCGAGTGTGCTCGCCGTCCTGCTGGTGATCTGGTCGATCGCGCCGATCTACAACATGGTGCTGATCGCCGTCAGCGAGCACGGCGACGTGTTCAGCGACGCGATCTGGCCGGCCGCGCCGACGCTCGACAGCTTCCGCATCGTCGTGACCGAGGGTTACTGGTACCTCGAGCATTTCTGGCAGCAATACGGCAACAGCCTCTATGTCGGCCTGTCGACCATGTTCCTCACCTTGCTCATCGGCTCGCTGGTGAGCTTCACCGTCGGGCGGATGCGGGTGCGCGGGAGCTGGGTGCTGACCAACGCGGCGCTGCTGACCTACGTGATCCCCGCCTCGTTCCTGGCGATCCCGTTCTACCGGATCATGCAGAGCTATGGTCTCGCCAACAACGCCTGGTCGGTGATCGCCGCCGAAGTCACCTTCGCGACGCCGTATGCCATCTTCATCTTCCAGCAATACGGCAAGTCGATCCCGATCGAGCTCGACGAGAGCGCCCGCATCGATGGTGCCACGCCGCTGCAGGTCTATCTGCGGATCTATCTGCCGCTGATGGCGCCGGCGCTGGTCGCGGTCGGCACCTATGCGCTGCTGCTCGCCTGGAACGAATATCTCTACCAGTTCCTGCTGCTCTCCTCGCCGCAGAGCATGACGGTCCCGGTGGCGCTGGCGCAGTTCCTCAACAGCGACGAGGCGCCGTGGAACTACATGATGGCGACCGCGATCATCTACGCGCTGCCGCCGATCGCGATCTATTACCTGTTCCGCCGCCACATGGCCGCGGGCCTGACGATGGGCGGGGTGAAGGGCTGAGGCGCGCGAAGTGTCATCGCGAGCCGCGCAGGGGCGTGGCGATCCATCGTGCCATAGGCGGGCGGCCTCCTGGATTGCCGCGTCGCTTCGCTCGCAATTGTGTAGGTTCGCTAATTCGTTGATGGCGAGGCTTGTGTTTTCACGATGATCGTTTGGTTTGGGCGAAGTCCTTTGGGGTTTGCCCCTGGAGCGCCGGATGGGGCCTCA
>DATIMU010000246.1:0-4248 GCA_035475015.1 Acetobacteraceae bacterium | reverse complement strand
CAGCACCGTGCTGTCGATCATGCACCGCTTCAGCGGCATCGCCCTGTCGGTCGGCGCCCTGGTGCTGGTGTGGTGGCTGGTCGCCGCCGCGACCTCGCCCGACGCCTTCGGCCAGGTGCAGTGGTTCCTCGGCTCGATCATCGGCTACATCGTGCTGATCGGCTGGACCATCGCGCTGTTCTATCACCTGTTCAACGGCATCCGGCACCTCGCCTGGGACGCCGGCTACGGCTTCGAGAAGCCGACCTTTCACACCACAGGCTGGGTCGTGGTGGTCGCGACCTTCGCGTTCACCCTGCTCGTGTGGATCGTCGGCCTCGCGGTGCAATAGGAACCATCATGTCGGAAACCGCGAAACGCTCGGCCTCCCGTGGCGTCCACGTCACCGTCATGCGCTCCCAGCTCGGGCGGGTGCGCGGATTGGGCTCGGCGAAATCCGGCGTCGCGCATTGGTGGGCGGAGCGCGTCACCAGCGTCGCCCTGGTGCCGCTGACCCTGTGGTTCATCGCCGCCGCCGTGCAGCTGGTCGGCGCCTCGCATGAGGACGTGCTGAACTGGGTGGCGAGCCCCGTCACGGTCGTATTGCTGATCTGCCTGCTGCTGGCGACATTCTACCACATGAAACTTGGCCTGCAGGTGGTGGTCGAGGACTACGTGCACGTCGACAGCGTACGCATCGTCCTGTTGCTGCTGATCAAGGCGGTCTGCTTCCTGGCCGCGCTGGCGGGGATCGTCTCGGTCCTCAAGATGGGTCTCTGACCGAACGGAATTGAAACAGCGATGAACGCCATCAATCCCAACCGGGCCTACACGGTGATCGACCACACGTACGACGTCGTGGTGGTCGGCGCCGGCGGCTCCGGCCTGCGCGCGACGCTTGGCATCGGCGCGGCTGGGCTCAAGACCGCCTGCATCACCAAGGTCTTTCCCACGCGCAGCCACACGGTCGCCGCACAGGGCGGCATCGGCGCCGCCCTCGGCAACATGGGCGAGGACGATTGGCGCTGGCACATGTACGACACCGTCAAGGGGTCGGATTGGCTGGGCGACCAGGACGCCATCGAATACATGTGCCGCGAGGCCATTCCCGCGGTCTACGAGCTGGAGCACTACGGCGTGCCGTTCAGCCGCACCGAGGATGGACGCATTTACCAGCGCCCGTTCGGCGGCCACATGAAGGAATACGGCAAGGAGCCGGCGCAGCGCGCCTGCGCCGCCGCCGACCGCACCGGCCACGCCATCCTGCACACGCTCTATCAGCAGAGCCTCAAGCACGAGGTCGAGTTCTTCGTCGAGTATTTCGCCCTCGACCTCATCATGGACGAGGACGGCGCCTGTCGCGGCGTGATGGCGTGGTGCCTGGAGGACGGCACCATCCACCGCTTCCGCGCCCAGCTTGTCGTCATGGCGACCGGCGGCTACGGCCGGACCTTTCTCTCATGCACCTCGGCGCACACCTGCACCGGCGACGGCAACGGCATGGTGCTGCGCGCCGGCCTGCCGTGTCAGGACATGGAGTTCGTGCAGTTCCACCCCACCGGCATCTTCCCCGCCGGCTGCCTCATCACCGAGGGCGCGCGCGGCGAAGGCGGCTACCTCACCAACTCCGAGGGCGAGCGCTTCATGGAGCGCTACGCCCCGACCGCGAAAGATCTCGCCTCGCGCGACGTCGTCTCCCGCTCGATGACCATCGAGATCAACGAGGGGCGCGGCTGCGGGCCGAACAAGGACTACATCATGCTCCATCTGGAGCATCTCGGCGCCGACCTGCTGCACGAACGGCTGCCCGGCATCTCGGAGACGGCAAAAGTGTTCGCCGGCGTCGAGGTGACGAAGGCGCCGATCCCGGTGCTGCCGACCGTCCACTACAACATGGGCGGGATCCCGACGAACTACCGCGCCGAGGTGCTGCGCCCGACCAAGGACGACCCCGACGCCGTCGTGCCCGGCCTCATGGCGGTCGGCGAGTGCGCCTGCGTCTCGGTGCACGGCGCCAACCGGCTCGGCACCAACTCGCTGCTCGATCTCGTGGTGTTCGGCCGCGCCGCCGCGCACCGCGCCGCCGAGGTGGTCAAGCCCGGCGACAGCCAGGCGCCGCTGCCGCCCGGCGCCGGCGACGCGACGCTCGCCCGCTTCGACCGCACGCGCCACGCCAGCGGCGGCACGCGGGTCGCCGATCTCCGGCTCGACATGCAGCGCACCATGCAGAGCCACGCCGCGGTGTTCCGCAACAGCAAGACCCTTGCCGCGGGGGTGGCGAAAATGCAGCAGGTCTGGCGCGGCCTCGATGACATGTCGGTGTCCGACCACAGCCTGATCTGGAACAGCGATCTCGCCGAGGCGCTGGAGCTGGAGAACCTGATGGGCAACGCCATGACCACGATGGTCGGCGCCGAGGCCCGTCACGAAAGCCGCGGCGCGCACGCCCACGACGACTATCCCGAGCGCGACGACGAGCACTGGATGAAGCACACCCTCGCCTGGTGCGGAGACGACGGCGCGGTCCGGCTCGACTACCGCCCGGTGCGGATGCAGACGCTGACCAACGAGGTTTCCGTCTTTCCGCCGAAGAAGCGCGTGTACTAGAGACGAAAGAGACCGAAATGGCCGAGTTCAGATTGCCCGCCAACAGCCGGATCGGGCAGGGCAAGACATGGAAGGCGCCGGCCGGGGCGAAGCGGGTGCGCGACTTCAAGGTGTATCGCTGGAACCCCGACGACGGGGCCAATCCGCGCAACGACACCTACGAGATCGACCTCGACGCCTGCGGCCCGATGGTGTTGGACGCGCTCATCAAGATCAAGAACGAGGTCGACCCGACGCTGACCTTCCGCCGCTCCTGCCGCGAGGGCATCTGCGGCTCCTGCGCCATGAACATCGACGGCGAGAACACGCTGGCCTGCCTCAAGCCGATCGAGGACGTGAAGGGCGCCGTCCGCATCAACCCGCTGCCGCACATGGCAGTGGTGAAGGATCTGGTGCCCGATCTCACGCAGGTCTACGCGCAGTACCGCGCCATCGAGCCCTGGCTGAAGGCGGACACCCCCGCCCCGCCCGATGCCGAGCGCCTGCAGAGCCGCGAGGAGCGCGCGGCACTCGACGGCATGTGGGAGTGCATTCTGTGCTTCTGCTGCACCACCGCCTGCCCGAGCTACTGGTGGAACGGCGACCGCTATCTCGGCCCCGCCGTGCTGCTGCAGGCCTATCGCTGGATCGCCGACTCGCGCGACGAATACACCGGCGAACGGCTCGACGCGCTGCAAGACCCGTTCAAGCTCTATCGCTGCCACACCATCATGAACTGCACCCAGACCTGCCCGAAGGGCCTCAACCCGGCCAAGGCGATCGGGGCGATCAAGCAGCTGATGGTGGAGCGGGTGGTCTGAGCGGTTTGACCTCGCACCTCCGCGACCCCTCACCCCGACCCTCTCCCACAAGGGGAGAGGGAGAAGAAAGCCCCCTCCCCTTGCGGGAGGGGGTTGGGGGAGAGGTGTGCCGCCCGCCTATAGTGCGATGTTCCGCGGCGATCTAACCACCCCGCGCGACCGCGCCCGCGCATGGTCCGACAGCCTCCTCGTGGACCACGCGGCATTCCGCGTCCTCTGGGACAACTGGGCGACGGTCGTTCCCGGCCGGCTCTACCGCTGCAACCACCCCACCCCCGCGCGCCTCGCCCGCGCCACGCGCCGCCACGGCATCAGAACGCTCATCAACCTGCGCGGCCATCGCCAATGCGGCTCCGACGCGCTCTCGCGCGAGGCGGCGGCGCGCATCGGCCTCGTGCATATCGACGCGCCGCTGGAAAGCCGGGGCGCGCCGCACAAGGACCGCATCCTGCGCCTGGCGGAAATCTACCGCACCATGGCCGAGCCCGCGCTGATCCACTGCAAGTCGGGTGCGGACCGCGCCGGCCTCGCCTCGGGCCTGTTCATCCTGCTCGACGGCGGCACCGCGCGCGAGGCGCTCGCACAGCTCTCCTGGCGCTTCGGCCATTTCAACCGCTCGCGCACCGGCATCCTCGACGCCTTCTTCATCCGCTACGCGCTGGAGGGCGAGGGCCGCAAGCCGTTCCTCGACTGGCTGCGCGAGGATTACGACGAAATGGCGCTGCGCCGCGATTTCGTCGCCGGCGGCCTCGCCACCTTCGTCAACGACCGCCTGCTGGCGCGCGAGTAGTCGCCTACATCGGCGGCGCGACCCCCTCCGAGCCCACGATGATGCGCGACGCCGTGAACCCGCCGTCCGGCT
>DATIMU010000245.1:0-7527 GCA_035475015.1 Acetobacteraceae bacterium | reverse complement strand
TGCACCGGCTGGACGTGATGTGACGCACGGCAACATTGGGCAACGGCCGTACGTTCGGCTTCGACGCCGCGCTGATCGCCACGGGCAGCGCCCCCCCGTCATCCTCGGCAGCAGCTTCATCGGGCTGGAGGTCGCCTCCTGCCTGCGCGAGCAGGAGATGGCGGTCTCGGTGGTGGCGCCCGAGAAAGTGCCGTTCGTGCGCCAGTTCGGCGAACGGATCGGCGGCTCGTTCCGCGCGCTGCATGAGGCGAACGGCGTGCGCTTCCATCTCGACGCGCGTCCGGCGCGGATCGAGGGCGCGGGCCGCGCGGCGGCCGTGGTGCTGGAGGACGGCAGCCGCTTGCCGGCGGCACTCGTGGTGATCGGCGTGGGCGTGCGGCCCGCGAACGAGTTCGTCGCGGGCGTCGAGCGCGAGAAGGATGGCGGCCTCTCCGTGGATGCTGCGATGCGCGTCGCGGAGGGCGTGTACGCGGCGGGCGATATTGCGGCGTTCCCGCTGCCCAAAGGCGGCGCGCGCGTGCGCATCGAGCACTGGCGCGTCGCCCAGCAGCAGGCCCGCATCGCAGCGCGCAACATGCTTGGCGGCGACGCGGCGGTGCCCGTGCACATGCTGGACGTCGTGCTCCCGACGGAGAGATCGAACGCCGGCCACGCGCGCCGCCTCGCCATGCGTCACGCCGCCGAGCGGGCGGGGTGCTGCTCACCACGGATGCCGACAGGCGCGTCGCGCCGGACTGGATCGCCGCCAATCTCGCCGCGATCCGCGACGGCGCCGACGCGGTTGCCGGACGCGCCGAGATCGACCCGGACGAGGCGAGGCGTATCCCCGCGCATCTGCACGCCGACGACGCGCTGGAATGCGCCTACGCCGAGCGGCTCGACGAGATCGATTGTCTGGTCACTCCCGACCCCGCCGATCCCTGGCCGCGCCACAACGAGGATTCCGGCGCGAGCATCGCCGTGACCTGGGCCGCCTGCCGTCGCGCCAGCGGTATCCCCGCCTGCGCGCTCGGCGAGGATCGCGGCTTTATCGCCCGGCTGCGGCGGGTGGATGCCGCGATCCGTCATGCGCCGGACGTGCGGGTCGTCGTCTCCGGCCGGGTCGCGGGGCGCGCGCTGGGCGGCATGGCCGAGACCATGCGCCGGCGGATCGTCCGCCAGGACGAGTGGATCGACGACCGCCTGGAGCCGGCGCTTCACCGTCTGCGCCGCGCCGTGCTGCGCGCGCGTTTTCGCGCCGCGCGGGAGCGCTTGGCCTGTCCGGCCAGCCTTGCCCGCCAGCTCCGACTGCCATTGCCGCTGCTGGCCGCGAGCCTTGCGCGCCCTTTTTTCGGGGCGGGATGGGACACGGTCGAGGCACGCAGCCCGTGCTGCGGCGCCACGCCGTCCGGCGCGCGGATCTGGCGCGGCAGACGGAGATCGCGGAGGCCATCCTGGCCCGCCTGCGTGCACGATCGGCGGACGCGCCCGTAACGATGGTCCTCTTGACCGATGCCACTCGCGGTCCTAGCGTTCGTTGCGGCGAGAAACCGCTTCGTCGCGCTAGCTCGTCCGCTTCTGCCCGGCTGTCCTCGGTACCTCCATAACGGGAGCAGGGTTTGCCGCCGATCACCCCGCGCACCTCACAGCTTTTGGCCATGCCAACCGGCGCCGCCGATCGCGACGCGGTGCCCGATCGACGTTGCGTGCTGTGTGGCGGTGCGGCCCTGGCGCTGGCCATGCTCTCGCCCGCCGCGCGGGCCGAAGACGACAATCCGGCGCGCAGCGCGCGTCCGCAGGCCGGCGACCTGCTCGCTTTTTTCGAGGGCGATCACGCCGGAAAGGTCATCAAGCCGGATGATCTGAAGGCCGGCGGCCCGCCCGTGATCGCCTGGCCGATGGAACCCAAGAGCAAGGTGCTGCGCGACGGATCGCGCTTCAACCAGGTGTTGCTGGTCCGGTTCGACCCCGCGGCGCTGGGCGACGAGGACAAGCCGCACGCGGCGGGCGGCATCGTCGGTTTCTCGGCGATCTGCACGCACGCACAATGCACCGTGGCGGGATGGGTGGCGGACAAGCAGGTCTTCCAGTGTCCGTGCCACCAATCCCGCTACGATCCGAAGAACGGCGCGCGCGTGGTGTTCGGGCCGGCGCCGCGCGCGCTGCCCGCCCTGCCGCTCAAGCTCGACGGCGGCAGCCTGATGGTAGCTGGCCCGTTCATCGGGCGAATCGGCATGGCGAGGCCGGGAATGGGATGAGTACGGGCCGGACTGGGTCCGGCTTTGATCTGCTGACAGATCGCCACAAAAAACGAGGGGAAACGTTTCATGGGTGTCATCGGTAAAGGCGTCAAGTTCGCATTTGCCGCGAGCCTGCTGGGCGGGGTATTCACCGCTCCGGCGATCGCGGCCGAGGTGACGAATTACGCCCCCGTCACGAAGCAGCGCCTGGAAAATCCCGAGCCGGGCAACTGGCTGTTGTACCGTCGGACCTATGACGGGCACGGCTTCAGCCCGCTGAAGCAGATCAACACCACCAACATCAAGAACCTTGTTCCGGTCTGGACCTTCTCGACCGGCGTGATCGAGGGGCACGAGGCGCCCCCGATGGTGAACAACGGCGTGATGTTCGTCGCCACGCCGTACGGCCAGGTCCTGGCGCTCAACGCCAAGACCGGCGACCCGATCTGGCGCTACAAGCACCAACTGCCGGAAGACCTCTTCCAGCTCCACCCGACGAGCCGCGGCGTCGCGCTGTGGCAGGACAAGCTGTTCCTCGCCGCCACCGACGATCATCTCATCGCGATCGATGCCAAGACCGGCAAGGAGCTGTGGAACACCAAGGTCCAGGACTACCAGAAGGGCCAGTACATGACGCTGGAGCCGCTGGTGGTGAACGGCAAGGTCATGGTCGGCGGCTCGGGCGGCGAGTTCGGCGTGCGCGGCTATGTCGCGGCGTTCGACGCCGATACCGGCAAGGAGCTGTGGCGCACCTACACCGTCCCTGCGCCGGGCCAGCCGGGCAGCGAGACGTGGTCGGGCGATGCGTGGAAGACCGGCGGCGGCTCGGTGTGGATCACCGGCACCTACGATCCCAAGCGCAACATCGCCTATTGGGGCGTCGGCAACGCGGCACCCTGGCCGGGCGACCAGCATCCCGGCGACAACCTCTTCACCAGCTCGGTGATCGCGCTCGACCCGGATACCGGCAAGATGGTCGGCTATCACCAGTACCACCAGAACGATTCGTGGGACTGGGACGAGATCGACAGTCCCATGCTCATCAATATGAGCTACAACGGCGGCCAGCCGTTCGACGCGCTGGTGCATCCCGGACGCGACGGCTATCTCTGGGTGCTGAAGCAGATGGACGAGGGCCAGATCGGCTTCGTCTACGGCAAGCCATTCGTCGGCCAGAACGCCTTCAAGAGCATCGACGCCAAGACCGGCCGTCCCACCGTCGATCCCGAGCACAAGCCGACCACCGGCAAGGATGTCTCGTTCTGTCCGTCGCTATGGGGCGGCAAGGATTGGCCGGCCGCGTCGTATAGCTCGGAGACGCAGCTGCTGTACATCCCGGCCAACAACAACATGTGCGAGACCCTGAAAGGCAAGAAGGAGACGCTGGTGGTCGGCCAGCTTTGGCTCGGCGCCGACGCCGACAACGCCAAGCTGCTGCCGCACGACAACCACATCGGCGAGCTGCAGGCGTGGGATCTCAAGACCGGCAAGCAGGCCTGGATGCATCCCTTCCCGAAATCGCAGCTCTTCGCTTCGGTCCTCTCGACCGCGGGCGATCTGGTGTTCGTCGGCGGCACCAACGACCGCATGTTCCATGCCTTCGACGCCAAGACCGGCAAGCTCCTGTGGGAACAGAAGACCAATTCCGGTATCATGGGAATGCCGGTCGCGTACGAAGTCGACGGCACTGAGTATATCGCGATCCAGTCCGGATGGGGCGTCGATGCCCAGCGCATCCAGGATATGCTCGCCAAGACCGATCTCAAGCTTGACCCGGACGTGCCGCAAGGTGGCGTGGTATGGGTCTTCGCGGTGAAGCACGAGTAACGCGGCACTGGGCGAGCCGGGCCACGCGGTGCGCGGTCCGGCAACCCAGCGGCTCCAGGGGAGGCATCAGCATGATTAAGCTACGGGTCAACGGGCAGGAGCACAGCTACGACGGCAATCCGTCCGTGCCGCTGCTCTGGGTGCTGCGCGACGAATTCGGCCTGACGGGCACCAAGTTCGGCTGCGGTGCGGCCTTGTGCGGCGCCTGCACCGTGCATCTCGACGGGCAGGCGGTGCGCTCCTGCGGCATGGTGGTCAGCGACGCCGCCGGCCACGAGATCGTCACCATCGAGGGGCTGCATCCGAAGGGCGAGCATCCGGTGCAGAAGGCGTGGCGCCAGGTCAACGTGCCACAATGCGGCTACTGTCAGGCCGGGCAGATCATGCAGGCGGCCGCGCTGCTCGCGCAGACGCCCAAGCCCTCCGATGCCGAGATCAACGACGCGATGGCCGGCAATATCTGCCGCTGCGGTTGCTATCAACGCATCGCGGCCGCGGTGCGGCTGGCCTCGACGGGAGTGTAGGCCATGACCCACATCGCCAGGATCAATCCGATCGAGAACGTCAGCCGTCGCTTCGTGCTGAAGGGCGTCGTGGCCGCCGGTGCGTTCGTGATGGCCGCCTCGGCCCTGCCGGGGCGCGCGCTGGCCGCCTACGCCACCGGCGCCGGCGAGATGCCGGGCGGCACGGTGAACAACCCGCACATCTTCATCGCGATCGACCCCAACGGGCTCGTCACCATCGTCGCGCACCGCTCCGAAATGGGCACCGGCGTGCGCACCAGCCTGCCGCTGGTGGTGGCCGAGGAGATGGACGCGGACTGGAACCACGTCCACGTCGTGCAGGCGCCGGGCGACGAGGCGCGCTACGGCAACCAGGACACCGACGGCTCGCGCAGCCTGCGCCACTTCCTGCAGCCGATGCAGCAATGCGGTGCGGCGATGCGGATGATGCTGGAGGCCGCCGCCGCCAAGCAGTGGGGCGTCGACGTCGCCACGGTCAAGGCGGCGAACCACGAGGTCGTGCATTCCGCCTCGGGCCGCCGCGCGGGCTACGGCGAGCTGGCGACGGCGGCGAGCGCGATGCCCGTGCCGGCGCCGGACGCGCTGAAGCTGAAAGACCCTGCCACGTACCGCTATCTCGGCAAGGGCACGGTCTCCATCGTCGATCTGTTCGACATCACCACCGGCCGCGCGACCTACGGCATCGACGCGCGGGTCCCCGGCATGAAATACGCGGTCGTCGCCCGCCCACCGGTGGTCGGCGGCAAACTGGTTTCGTTCGATCCGAAGGACGCGCTGGCCGTCGCGGGCGTCGAGCGCGTCGAGGTGGTGCAAGCCTGGCCGTGGCCATCCAAGTTCATGCCGCTCGGCGGCGTCGCGGTCATCGCGCGCAACACCGGGGCGGCGATCATGGGCCGCGACGCGCTGAAGATCGTCTGGGACGATGGCCCCAACAAATCCTACGATTCCGATCTCTACCGCAAGGCGATGCAGGAGACCGCCGGCAAGCCGGGTAACGTCGTACGCAACGAGGGCGACGCCGAGGCGGCGTTGAAATCCGCCGCGCGCGTCGTCACCGCCGAATACTATCTGCCGCATCTGGCGCACGCGAGCATGGAGCCGCCGACGGCGACGGCGCATTTCGTGGACGGCAAATGCGAGGTATGGGCGCCGCTGCAAAGCCCTGGCGGCACCCGCGAGGATATCGCCAAGACGCTCGGCATCCCCGACAAGGACGTCAAGGTCAACGTGACGCTGCTGGGCGGCGGCTTCGGGCGCAAGTCGAAATGGGACTACGCGCTGGAGGCGGCGCTGCTGTCCAAGACGATCGGCGCGCCGGTGCAGGTGACGTGGACGCGCGAGGACGACATCCAGCACGATTTCTACCACACCGTCTCCTGCGAGCGGATCGACGCGGGGCTCGACGCCAACGGCAAGGTGGTCGCCTGGCGGCATCGTACCGTCGCCCCGAGCATCGGCTCCACCTTCGGGCCGGACCCCAAGCACGAGCAATCCTTCGAGCTCGGCATGGGCGTGGTGGACGTGCCCTTCGCCATTCCCAATCTCCGCTGCGAGAACGGCGAGGCGGCGGCGCACGCGCGGATCGGCTGGTTCCGCTCGGTGTCCAACATCCCGCACGCCTTCGCCGTGCAGTCGATGGTGGCGGAGATCGCGCACGCGCTCGGCCGCGATCCCAAGGACGTGCTGATCGAGATGATCGGACCCGACCGCAAGATCGACCTCAGCAAATCGGTCGAGAAGTTCTGGAACTACGGCGACCCGGTCTCGACCTATCCGATCGACACCGCCCGGCTGAAGCACGTCGCGGAACTCGCCGCGAAGCAGGCGGGCTGGGGCAAGACTCTGCCGAAGGGACAGGGCATGGGCATCGCCGCGCATCGCAGCTTCCTCAGCTACGTCGCGACGGTGGTGCAGGTCGCTGTCGACGAGAAGGGCAACCTCACGGTCCCCCGCGTCGATACCGCGATCGATTGCGGCTACTTCGTCAACCCCGAGCGCATCGCGTCGCAGATCGAGGGGGCGGCGATCATGGGGATGAGCCTCGCCAAGTACGGCGAGATCACCTTCAAGAACGGCCGCGCGCAGCAGGGCAACTTCGACACGTTCCAGGTCGCGCGGATCAATGACGGGCCGATCGCGACGCATGTTCACATCGTTCCCAACAGCAACGATGTCCCGTCGAGCGGCGTCGGCGAGCCCGGCGTGCCGCCCTTCGCGCCGGCCCTGTGCAACGCGATCTTCGCCGCGACCGGCAAGCGGCTGCGCAACATGCCGATCGGCGATCAACTGTCGACGTAAGCCAGGCGGCGGAATGAATTCCGCCCTACGCACCGAGTCGTAGGGCGGACTTCAGTCCGCCGCCCGCTGCCTCAAGGCGTCAGATACCGCACCAGCTGCGGATCGGAACGAACCTCCGACGAAGCCCCTGACAGCGCCACCCTGCCGCGATCGAGCACATGCGCCGTCTCGGCGACCCGCAGCGCCAGTTCGAGATGCTGCTCGACGATCACCACCGCGATGTCCCGCGCCAGCGCCTCCAACTGTTCCGCGATCTCCTCGATGACGCCGACCCACACGCCCTCGGTGGGCTCGTCCAACAGCAGCAGCTTCGGATTGCCGAGCAGGGCGCGACTGATAGCCAGCATCTTGCGCTCCCCACCGGAGAGCGTGCCGGCCGCCTGGTCGAGCCGCCGCTCCAGCTTGGGAAAGGTTGCCAGCACGCGATCCAGCGCCCCTCGCTCGCGCGCGGAGAGACGTCCGACTTCCAAATTCTCCCGCACCGAAAGCCGGCCGAACACCGAGTGCTCCTGCGGCACGTAGCCAATCCCCTGGCGCACGCGCCGCTCGGTCGGCCAGCGCAGCACGTCCCGTTCGTCGAAGCGGATGCTGCCGGCGCCGGCGCGCAGCTCGCCGATCAGCGTCTTGAGCAAGGTCGTCTTCCCTGCGCCGTTGCGCCC
>DATIMU010000244.1:0-1910 GCA_035475015.1 Acetobacteraceae bacterium | reverse complement strand
CGCGAGCGCGGCTTCGTCACGCACACTTTTGCCGGCGGTATGTGCTCGTTCGGCATGTTCGCCTATATCGGCGGCTCGCCCGTCGTGTTCATCGAGCATTTCCATCTGACCCCGGAGCAGTTCGGCGGCGTGTTCGGGGTGTGCGCCGCCTGGCTGATCGCCGCCTCGCAGATCAACCCCTTCCTGCTGCACCGCTTCGGCACCGGCGGGGTGCTGCGCGCGGCGCTCCGCCTTTCGCTCTGCGCCACCGTGGCGCTGACCGTGGTCGCTTTCCTGGGCCGTGGCGGCATCTGGGCGGTGCTGATCCCGCTGTTCTTCAACCTGTTCAGCTTCGGCCTGGTGTGGCCCAACGCGACCGTGCGCGCGCTCACCCGCCACGCCGCCCACGCCGGCAGCGCCTCGGCGGTGATGGGCACGCTGCAATTCGTGCTCGGCGCGGTGAGCGGGATGCTGGTCGGCGTGCTGAGCGACGGCTCGGTCCGGCCGATGGCGCTGCTCCTCCTGGTGGGCGCGGTCGGGGCCAACATTGCCGATCTGCTCCGTCCACGGACATAGTGCGCGCGCAACAGGGGGAGTGTCGCGCCATGGACCTGCAACTGGCCGGCAAGCGCGTGCTGATTACTGGCGGCTCGAAGGGCATCGGCCGGGCGAGTGCCGAGGTCCTGGCGGACGAGGGATGCCACCTGATCCTGGTCGCCCGCGATCCCGCCGCGCTGGAGGAGGCCGCCGCCGCGATCCGGGCGCGTCGGCAGGTCAATGTCCGCACCATCCCGGCGGACCTTTCGGACGACGCGACGGTGCGCCGCGTGGCGGCCGAGGCGGGCGAGGTCGACGTGCTGGTGAACAACGCCGGTGCCATCCCGCCGGGCAGCCTCACCGGCGTCGACGACGCCACCTGGCGCCGCGCGTGGGACCTCAAGGTGTTCGGCTTCATCTCGCTGTGCCGCGCGGTGTATCCCGCGATGGTGGCGCGCCAGGCGTGGGTGATCGTCAACGTGATCGGCGCGGCGGGCGAGCGGTTCGACCCCAACTACATCGTCGGCAGCGCGGGCAATGCCAGCCTGATGGCGTTCACCCGCGCGCTCGGCAAGGCGGCGCCGGCGGACAACATCCGCGTGGTGGGCATCAACCCCGGCCCGATCGCCACCGCGCGGCTGGAAATGCTGTCGCGCAAGCGGGCCGAGCAGCAACTCGGTGACGCCGAGCGGTGGCGCGAGCTGTTCGCCAAGATGCCCTTCGGCCGCGCCGGCGCGCCCGAGGAGATCGGCAACGCGGTGGCCTTCCTGGCCAGTCCGCGTTCCGGCTACACGTCCGGCACGATTCTCACCATTGATGGAGGTGGCGCGTGAAATTCGCCGCGATCGCATTTGCCCTTTTGTCCCTCGGCGCGTGCAGCAAGGGGCCCAACATGGCACCCGCCGGCGTGCCGAACGTCCAGTACAGGAACAACCCCGACAACGTTCCTGGCTACGTCTCCCCCTGCGCCGGCGGGCAGCCGGGTATGCGGTACAATTGCCCGGGCGCGCAGAACTGAACTGCCGGATCGGTCAGGATCGGGCGGGCGAGGAAACTCTCGATCTCGGTGAGGGCTTCAGGCGGCGCCGATCGGATCGCTGAGCGGAGCCGCCCCGATGCGCTGGCCCGAATTCGATGCGTGGGTGTTTTCGGTCAAGACCTTCGCCGGCGCGATGCTGGCGCTGTTCATCGGCTTCGGCATCGGCCTAGCACGCCCCTACTGGGCGATGGCGACGGCCTATATCGTCGCGCAGCCGCTCACCGGGGCGATGCGCTCCAAGGGCGTGTTCCGGGTCTGCGGCACGGTACTCGGGGCGTGCGGCTCGCTGGCGCTGGTGCCCAATCTGGCGAACGCGCCGGTGCTGCTGTGCCTCGCGCTGGCGCTGTGGATCGGC
>DATIMU010000243.1:0-2601 GCA_035475015.1 Acetobacteraceae bacterium | reverse complement strand
GCGGCCCCTCGTGATGGCCGGTCTTGGCGGGATCGAGATGCCCGCCCGCGCCGCCGGCCGCTACCGGCTGGCCGTTGGCGGTGCCGGGTTCGCAGGACCCGTTCTCGTGGACGTGGAAGCCGTGCGGGCCGGCCGGCAGGCCCTTCAGGTTGGTGTCGAACATCGCGCCGCTGGGAACCCGGCTGATCGTGACGGTGCCGATGGCCTCCCCGGGGCCGGTCGGCGTCGCGAGATGCATGTCGGCGTGCAGATCGGCCGCGCGCGCGTCGGCCATCAGGCCGAGACCGCCGGTGAGGACCGCCACGGCAAAGAAATGTTTCATTCGGTATCTCCCAGAACCCGCCCCAGCCTCACCCGTCGCGGGGGCGCGGTCAACGCATCGGCGCCGCGATCGGCGTGGGATCATCCTCCTCCGTCTCGATCGCGGGATCGGCTTCGAGCGAGAAGGCGGCGGCCATCAGGGCGCGCGTGTAGTCCTCGCGCGGGGCGGCGAAGATACGCTCGGCGGGGCCCTCCTCCACCACGCGGCCGTGCCGCAGCACTACCACGCGATGCGCCAGCGCGCGCACCACCTTGAGGTCGTGGCTGATGAACAGGTAGCCAAGCCCGTGCCGCTCCTGCAGCCCGCGCAGCAAGGCGACGATTTGCGCCTGCACCGACATGTCGAGCGCGCTGGTCGGCTCGTCGAGCACGACGAAATGCGGCTTCAGCACCATCGCCCGCGCGATGGCGACGCGCTGGCGCTGGCCGCCGCTGAACTCGTGCGGGTAGCGCTCCGACTGCTCCGGCGACAGTCCGACTTCGGCCAGCGCCTCGGCGACGCGCGCGTCCCGCTCGGCGCGTGACAGGCGTGGCTCGTGCACCGACAAGCCCTCGGCGACGATCTCGCCCACCGAGAGGCGCGGTGACAGGCTGCCGAACGGGTCCTGGAACACGATCTGCATCCGCGCGCGCAGCCGGCGCAGCGCGCGCTTGTCGAGCTTGGCGAGTTCGCGGCCCTCGAACGCGACATGCCCGTCGGCCGCGAGCAGCCGGAGCGAGGCGAACCCCATCGTGCTCTTGCCCGAGCCGCTCTCGCCGACCAGCCCGACCGTCTCGCCGGCCTGGACTGCGATGCTCACCCCGTCGACGGCGCGCACGAAGCCGACCGCGCGACGCAGCACGCCGCGGCGGATGGCGAAATGCACGCGCACGTCCTTGGCATCCAGCAAATTGCGCGCATCGGCGGCGATCGGCCGCGGCTTGCCCTTGGGTTGTGCTGCAAGCAGCATCCGCGTGTAGGGATGCTGCGGCTTCTTGAACACCTCGGCGACGCGCCCGCTCTCCACCACGACGCCATCCTTCATCACGCATACGCGGTCGGCATAGCGGCGGACGATTTCGAGGTCGTGGCTGATGAGCAGCAGGGCGAGGCCGCGCTCCGCCTTGAGTTCGGCGAGCAGCTTGAGGATCTGCGCCTGGATGGTGACGTCGAGCGCGGTGGTGGGCTCGTCGGCGATCAGCAGCGCGGGATCGTTGGCGAGCGCCATCGCGATCATCACCCGCTGCCGCTGCCCGCCGGACAACTGATGCGGGAACGCCCCGAGCCGGTGCTCCGCGTCCGCGAAGCCCGCCTGGCCCAGCACGTCGATCACCCGGCGGCGCAGCTTGGCGCCGGCCAACGGATGGTGCAGCCGCACCGCCTCGGCCACTTGCTTGCCGATGCGGTGCAGCGGGTTGAGGCTCGTCATCGGCTCCTGGAAAATCATCCCCGCGAGCTCGCCGCGCGCGCGCCGCAATATGCGCGGGCTGCCGCCGATCATCTGCTTGCCGTCGAGAGTGATGCGCCCGGTCGGGTTGAGGCAGCCGGTGGGCAGCAATTGCAGCAGCGACAGGGCAGTCAGCGACTTGCCCGAGCCGCTCTCGCCCACCAGTGCGAGGGTCTCGCCGCGATCGAGCGTGAACGACACGCGATCGACCACGCGCTTCTCGCCGAACGCGACCGATAGCTCATCGACTTCGACGAGACTCATTCCCAGTGGCTCATCTGGGCAGGCGGCGCGGGTCGAAGGCGTCGCGCACCGCCTCGCCGGTGAAGATCAGCAAGGTGAGCACGCCGCCGAGCACGAAGAACGCGGTGAGACCGAGCCACGGTGCCGCGAGGTTGTTCTTGCCCTGCGACACCAGCTCGCCGAGCGAGGGCGAGCCCGGCGGCAGGCCGAAGCCGAGGAAGTCCAGACTGGCAAGCACCGTTACCGAGCCCGACAGGGTGAACGGCAGGAAGGTGAGTGTCGCGACCATCGCATTGGGCAGGATATGGCGCCACATCACCCGCACGTCCGACACGCCGAGCGCCTTGGCCGCGCGCACGTAATCGAGATTGCGTCCGCGCAGGAACTCGGCGCGTACCACGCCGGTGAGGTGCATCCAGCTGAACACCAGGAGGAACCCGAGCAGCACCCAGAAGCCGGGGGCGATGATGCTGCCGAGGATGATGAGCATGTAGAGCTGCGGCATGTTCGACCACATCTCGATGAACCGCTGGAACAGCAGATCGAGCGTGCCGCCGTAGAAGCCCTGCACCGCGCCGGCGGCGATGCCGATGGCCGAGGCGATGGCGGT
>DATIMU010000242.1:0-4764 GCA_035475015.1 Acetobacteraceae bacterium | reverse complement strand
GAGACCGGGATCATCTCGGCGGTGGCGGTGAGCTTCATCGTGCAGGAGCCGAGCGGGATCATGCTTCGGTTCAGCGCGATGTCCTTGTCCTCCAGCCGCTTGAGATAGCGGAGCATTTCGTGCTCCGAGTGATGGCTGTTGAACGCCGCCTGTTCGAGGAATTCGCTGCCGCGCAGCAGCGGTGCCGGAATGCTCGCCGGCGCCGCGGCGAGAGGTGCTCCGAGCACCGCGGCAAGGCGCTCCAGCTCGGCCCGCGTCACCGTCTCGTCGAGCGCGATGCCGACCGCCTTGGCGTCGATCCGCCGCAGGTTGAAACCGGCATCGAGCGCCGTTGCGATCAGCACATCGGAAGAGTCGGTTTCGAGCGCAACCGTGTCGAAGAAGGCGTCGTGGCGCAGCCGCATCCCGGCGCGCGTCGCGCAATCGGCCAGGAGGCGGGCCTGGAGATTGACCCGGCGGGCGATGCGTTTCAGCCCCTCCGGCCCGTGCCAGACGGCGTACATCGAAGCCATCACCGCCAGCAGCACTTGCGCGGTGCAGATGTTCGAGGTGGCCTTCTCGCGGCGGATGTGCTGCTCCCGGGTTTGCAGGGCGAGGCGCATGGCGGGCTGGCCGGCGGCGTCGACGCTGACGCCCACAAGGCGGCCAGGCATGGCGCGGCGGAACGCGTCGCGCGTGGCGAAGAAGCCCGCGTGCGGGCCGCCGAAGCCCATCGGCACGCCGAAGCGCTGCGCCGAGCCGACCACCACGTCGGCGCCCATCTCGCCGGGCGGCGTCAGCAGCGCGAGGGCGAGTGGATCGGCGGCGACTATGGCGAACGCGCCGGCTTCGTGCGCCGCGCCGATTTCCTGCTCAAGCGGCCGGATCGCGCCGGTCGTGCCGGGATATTGCAGCAATACGGCGAATGGATTGGCGGCGCCGACGGCGGCAATATCGCCGGGCGCGAAATCGACCAGCCGCCAGCCGAGCGGGCGCGCCCGCGTCGCCAGCACCGCGCGGGTCTGCGGATGCACGTCCGTGCACACCGCGATCACGTCGGATTTGGACTTGGCGAGCGCGTACGCCATCGCCATCGCCTCGGCGGCGGCGGTCGCCTCGGCGAGCAGCGAGGCGTTGGCGATCGGCATTCCGGTAAGCTCGGAAATCACCGTCTGGAAATTGAGCAGCGCCTCCAGCCGCCCCTGCGCGATCTCCGCCTGGTAGGGCGTGTAGGCGGTGTACCAGCCGGGTGCTTCCAGCACGTTGCGCTGGATCACCGGCGGCGTGTGGGTGCCGTAGTAGCCGAGGCCGATCAGCGACTTCTTCACCGTGTTGCGCGCCGCCAATTCGCGTAATTCGGCGATCACGCCGGCCTCGTCGAGCGGTGGCGGCAGGTCGAGGGCGCGGTTGGTGCGGATGGCGCTGGGCACCGTCTTGGCCGCGAGATCGTCGAGCGTCGCGGCACCGACCACCGGCAGCATCCCGGCGATGTCCTCCTCGGACGGGCCGATATGGCGGGCGACGAAGCTGTCCGGCGCTTCGAGAGACGTGAGCTCGGCCAGCGCGTCCATCACAGGGTCTCCAGATGGGCCTGGTATGCCGCGTGGTCCATCAGCGCGTCGAACTCCGCCTCCTTCACGCCGTCCATGCGGAAGAACCAGCCGCCGCTCGCCGCCTCGCGGTTGACCAGCGAGGGGTCGTCGACGATCGCCTGGTTGACGTCGCTGATGCGGCCACTGATCGGGGCGTAGACGTCGCTCGCCGCTTTGACGCTCTCGACCACGGCGCAGGCCTCGGCGGCCTCGACCTGGCGGCCGGGCTCGGGGAGCTCGACGAACACCACGTCGCCCAGCGCCTCCTGCGCGTGGTCGGTGATGCCGACCGTTACCACGCCGCCGTCCAGCGTCACCCATTCGTGGTCGCTGGTGTAGCGGGTCTCGGCGTTGAGCTTGGGCATGGGATGCGTCCTTCAGCGGGCGTAGCGGTGGGGGACGAAGGGGAGCGGGGCGACGCGGGCGCGCAGCGCCTTGCCGCGCACGGTGAGGTGCAGCGCGGTGCCGTCCCCGGCGAGGTCGCGGCGGACGTAGCCCATCGCGATCGGCGCGTTCAGGCTGGGCGAGAAACCGCCCGAGGTGACGGTGCCGGCGCCGGTGCCGTCCTCCGCGACGATCAGGGTGCCGGCGCGCGCCGGCGCCCGTCCATCAAGGCGGATGCCGACGCGGCGGCGATGCGGGCCGTTCTCGATCTGGTCGCGGATGGCGCTCGCACCGGGAAAATCCCACGCCATCCGGCGGCGTTTCCCCAAAGTCCAGGTGAGCCCCGCCTCGACCGGCGAGGTCAGCTCGTCGATGTCGTTGCCGTAGAGCGGCAGGCCGGCCTCCAGCCTGAGCGAATCGCGCGCCCCCAGGCCCGCCGGCTTCACCTCCGCTTCGGCCAGCAGACGGCGGGCGAGCGCCTCGGCGTGCTCCGCGGGGACGGAAATCTCGAACCCGTCCTCGCCGGTGTAGCCCGACCTGCTGATGATGCAGGGGGCGCCGTCGAGGCGCGTATCGAGAACCCCCATGAAGCCCAGCGCGCCCGCCTCGGCGCTCAGCCGGGCCATCACCGCGGCCGCCTCGGGGCCTTGCAGCGCCAGCAGGGCGCGGTCCTCGTGCGGGTCGAGCCGCACGCCGGCGGGCAGCGCCGCCTCGATGTGCGGCAGGTCGGTTGCCTTGCGCGAGGCGTTGACCACGAGGAGGAAGCGGTTCTCGGCGAGGCACGCGACCATCAGGTCGTCGAGGATGCCGCCGGCCTCGTTGGTGAGCAGCGTGTAGCGCTGGCGGCCCGGCTTGAGCCCGGCGATGTCGCCCGGCACCAGCCGCTCCAGCGCCGCCGCCGCGTTGGTCCCCTGCAGGATCGCCTGGCCCATGTGCGAGACGTCGAACAGGGCGGCGTGGCTCCGGCAGTGCAGGTGCTCGGCGATGATGCCGGGGGCGTATTGCACCGGCATGGCGTAGCCGGCGAACGGCACCATCCGGGCGCCGAGCTCGCGATGCAGCGCGTCCAGCGGGGTGGTCGCGAGCGGACGTGACTCGGGGTTCGATGAGGGGTCGTCGGGCAGGGCATTCTCGACCATCGGCCGCTCCGCAAAAGGGTCGCCTCCCGGCCTGATGCCGGCAGGTGGGCTCCACCGAAACGCATCGGCGGCGCCCGTCGACCCCCCTCTGTCGCGGAACCTGAGAGATTCGGGCCACGATGTCGCCAGACCATCCAGTCGGGCGGGCGCGTCCCTTACTCCGTCGGTGCGGCGAGGCTAAGCGGCCCCTCCGGCTTTCCAGAGGTCCTCGATCCCGGCGCGGTCCTTTTGCCTGAGCGTTTCCGGGGGCCGGTTGCGCCTTCGGCGGCAGGCCCGGATCGGACCCGCTCTCTCCCGCGCCGGATGCACGGGACCCGTCCACCATGCCGCAGCGCGGCAGGCCGCGCAACGGAAACAGTCCGCCCTCCATTCGTCATCGCCGGACTTGATCCGGCGATCAATCGCGGGTTGCTGCCAAGTCGCTCGCTTGCAACGAATTTTTCGTCGCGCCCGATGGCCGGATCAAGTCCGGCCATGACGGAGTCAGACCGACCCCGCGGGATGCGACGTGCGCATCCCTACCGAGGTCCGCGCCGGCGGTTGAGGGCCACCTCGTCGGGGGTGAGTTGAAAGCCGACCACGAGGTCGTAGGCCGAGCCGGGCTTGTCCGTGCTGATCGGCAGATTGAGGCTCACCGCGTCGCTGGTCAGGCGCACCGTGTCGGCGTTGGCGGAGAAGCCGGGCGCGACGTGGTAGATCTGCTTGTCGAGCACCTTGCCGTTCTCCGTCACCGCGACGAAGAAGGGCACGTCGTCCACCGGCCCGCGCGCCGCCGGGCCACGGGTCAACCGCATCGACACTGCGACGGTGACATCGAGCTCGCGGCGGCTGGCGCGGGTGCAATCGCCGGAGACGCCTGTGATCTGGCCGTCCAGCACCATATCCGTCAGGTCGTGCCCGGAGGCGCCCGCTTCCTGCCCGGCCGAGCGATAGCGGGTGAGATCGGCCGCGTCGGCCAGGACGCCGGCGCGCGGGCAGTCCGGCGGGAAGGTGCTCGTGAGAGGCGCGCCGCATCCCGCCAGCGCGGCAAGCAGGGCGGCGGTGGGCAGCAGGCGGGCGATGCGCCGGGCGCTCGAGGGGGACGACGTGCGAGAAGCGGGGGAAAGGGGCGGAATGACGGACGGGACGGCTGGCATCGCTGCGGGCATAGGAAACTCCGGGGGCGAGGATCGGGGCATATCCTCTGCGCCTGGAATGGACAACCGGCCGCCGGTCGATCCGCCGAGCTTGACGCAGCCGGCGAAAGGGGCGATGCGGCCTCACGCCACGGTCGAACCCATGCCAGCCAAGCCCGCCATCGCCCGAGCTGAGTTTGCCGAGCCCGAGCTTTCCAAGCCCGAGCTCAGGGTTCTGCTCGCCGGGCCGCGCGGCTTCTGCGCCGGGGTGGACCGCGCCATCCGGGTGGTCGAGGAGTCGCTCCGCCGCTACGGCGCGCCGGTCTATGTCCGCCATGAGATTGTCCACAACCGCACGGTCGTCGAGCAGTTGGAGGAGCAGGGCGCCATCTTCGTCGAGAGCCTGGACGAGGTGCCGGCCGACGCGCCGGTGGTGTTCTCCGCCCACGGCGTGCCCAAATCGGTCCCCACCGAGGCGCAGCGGCGCAACCTCACCTATCTCGACGCGACCTGCCCGCTGGTCAGCAAGGTGCACCGCGAGGCGGAGCGCCATTT
>DATIMU010000241.1:0-3915 GCA_035475015.1 Acetobacteraceae bacterium | reverse complement strand
TAGCCGGAATCGACCCGCTCCACCTCGCGCGCGATCAGTCCGTAGGAAACGTAATTGACCCCGGCGCAGCCGTAGCCCTCCAGGGTTGCCCCGAGAAAGCCCATCTCGCCCATCTCGTTCATGATCTCGCGATGGAATTTCTCGTGCCGGTTGGCTTCCAGCACGCGCGGCAGCAGCTTGTCCTGGCAGTATTCTTGCGCGGCATCGCGGATCGCGCGCTCGTCCTCGCTCAGCTGGCCCTCGAGGCGGAGCGCGTCATCCCACTTGAACGGCGTGAAACGACCGGCCTTCGCGGGAGATGCCACGTTCATGCCTCCGGCTCGCCTTCCTGGATCGGAATGCGCCGCGCGCCGCGCGCCGGCCGGGCGCTGATCAGCATGAACGATGGAACGTCACTGCCGAATCCCGTGACGGACGGCCCGAGATCTTCCTCGCGATGGCGCGGCTCGCGGCGCGGTGCGCGGTCCCCCCTCGCGGGCGGACGCTCGCGCGTCGCCGGGGGCCGCTCGCGCGCGACCGGCGCGGGGGACGGGGGAGGGGCATCGGATTGCGTCTCGACCGGCGGCTCGGCCTTGCGTCGCGCGCCCCTGGCCGGCGCCGCCCGCTCCTTGGGCTCGGCCCGCTTCGCCGGTGGCGTCTTTTCCTTTGGCTCGGCCTTCTTCGGGGCGCGGGCGCGTCCGCGGCGCTTGCGACCGTCCTCCTCCGTCCAGTCGACCGGATCGAGACCCTCGACGGTGACCGGCGGGATGGCGTGGCCGGTCAGCTTCTCGATCGCCTCGACGGCCGCCCGGTCCTCCGGGTTGGCGATGGTGAACGCCTTGCCTTCGAGCCCGGCGCGGCCGGTGCGGCCGATGCGGTGCACATAGTCCTCGGCATGGTGCGGCACGTCGAAGTTGAAGACGTGCGACATGCCGCCGATGTCGAGCCCGCGCGCCGCCACGTCGCTGCACACCAGCAGCTGCAGCTCGCCCGCCTTGAATTTCTCCAGGGTGGCGAAGCGCACGCTCTGCGCCATGTCGCCATGCAGCGCGCCGGCGTTGAAGCGGTGGCGCACCAGCGATTTGTGCAGGATGTCCACGTCGCGCTTGCGATTGCAGAACACCAGCGCGCTCTGGACGTGCTCGGTGCGCACCAGCCGGCGCAGCGCCTCGCGCTTGTCGTGATCGGCCACCAGCACCAGCCCCTCGGTGATCGTGGTGGCGACCGAGGCGGAGCGCGAGACCGTGACCTCCTTCGGGTTCTGCAGGAAGGCGTCGCCCAGCCGCTTGATCTCGGGGGCCATCGTGGCACTGAAGAACAAGGTCTGCCGGTTGCGCGGCAGCAGGGAGACGATGCGCTCGACGTCGGGAATGAACCCCATGTCGAGCATCCGGTCCGCCTCGTCGATCACCAGCAGCTTGGCGTCGCTGAGCAGGATGCCGCCGCGCTCGAACATGTCGATCAGGCGGCCGGGTGTAGCGATCAGCACGTCGACGCCGCGCATCAAGAGGTCACGCTGATCGGACATGCTCTCGCCGCCGATGATGAGCGCGTGGGTGAGCTTCAGGTATTTTCCATATTGGAGAAAATTCTCCGCGACCTGCAGCGCGAGCTCGCGGGTCGGCTCCAGGATCAGGCTGCGCGGCATCCGCGCCCGCGCCCGCGATCCCGAGAGGATGTCGAGCATCGGCAGCACGAACCCCGCCGTCTTGCCGGTGCCGGTCTGCGCCGTGCCGAGCACGTCGCGCCCCATCAGCACGAAGGGGATCGCCTGCGCCTGGATCGGCGTCGGGTGGCGATAGCCCTTCTCCTCGATCGCTCGGAGGATCGGCTCGGACAGGCCGAGCTCGGAGAATAGCGGGGCCTGCGGCGCTCCCTCCGGGTCCGGAGGGCGGGCTTCGATAGGGGGCATGGCGGCCTGCGAGTCGTCGGCCAGTTCAACCGGAGCGGTTGCGGTATCGTTCAAAATGCTGATCTCGGTCATACAGGTTTGTGTCGGCGAGGGAGCCGCACGGCGCGCACATGCGGCGCCTCTCGCGGCCCTGTGCGCGTGACCTGCCGGATATCAAGAGGAAACCGGCGAAAGTCAAGGTTGGCCGGAACGGTTCTGCCCCGTAAAACGCCGCTTGTGGCCAAGATACCGCTGCTTTTGCTCTCGGGCTTGCTCTGCGACGCGCGGCTGTGGCGCGACCAGGTGGCGGATTTGTCCGAACTCGCGGACCCGTTCGTCGCCGATCTGACGCTGGATGACAGTTTCGAGGCGATGGCCCGGCGGGCGCTGGCGCGGATGCCGGAGCGTTTCGCGATCGCCGCGCTGTCGATGGGCGGCTACGTCGCGTTCGCCGTGCTGCGCCTCGCGCCCGAGCGCGTCACTCGGTTGGCGCTGCTCGACACCAGCGCGCGGCCGGACGGCGAATTGCAGGCGCGCCGCCGTCGCGGGCTGATGGCGTTGGCGCGCGGCGGGCATTTCCGCGGCGTGACACCCCGGCTGCTGCCGCAATTGCTGCATCCGGACAATCTCGTCGACACCGCGTTGACAACGGAGGTGATGGCGATGGCCGAACGGGTCGGGCGCGCGGCCTTCATCCGTCAGCAGGCCGCGATCCTCAACCGGCCCGACAGCCGGCCCGACCTGCGGCACATCGCGGTGCCGACCCTGGTCGCCGTGGGCGAGGCGGACCAGCTCACGCCACGGGACCGGGCCCAGGAAATCGCCGCCGGCATCCCGGGCGCGGCGTTGCGGGTGCTCGAAGGCTGCGGCCACCTGCCGCCGATGGAGCGACCGGCGCCGACCAGCGGGTTGCTGCGGCAGTGGCTGGCCTCGCCGCCCGGCGCCGGATGGATGCAACACGGCGCATAAGGCTTTGTAGTCCTGACACAATCCGGATACAATTCCGCGCGAGGATTCGCCCATGAGCAAACCCATCCCCTGGCTCCTCCGCCGCTTCCTGGTCGCCGCATCACTCGGCGCCGTGCTGCTGGTCGGGCTCGCGCCGATCGTGCCGGCTCACGCCTGGTGGCGCGGTGGCGGGTTCTTCGTCGGCATTCCGGGGCCCGTCGTGGTGGGGCCTCCCGTGGTCTACGCGCCGCCGCCTCCCGTGTACTATCCGCCTCCCGTGTACTATCCACCGCCGTCGGCGTATTATGCCCCGCCTCCTGGCTATCCGGCGCCGCAATCCTACGCGGCGACGCCTGGGCGGACCTGCTATGCGGGCAGCTATGTCTGCCCGCTGGCGGAAGCCTATACTCCCGGCTCCGCGTGCAGCTGCCCGACCGGGCGGGGCCTCGCCTATGGTCAGGCGCGGTAGTGGTCCGATGCCAGCGCTTCCTACCGAGCGTTGGCTGAATCGGCCCACCAATTCCACTCGCTCGCCGAGCTAGGCGAACGGCGGTCCGGCCGGTAGCGTTGCGGAGGCATCCGCGATGACAGGAACCCCCGTGTCCGACAGCCCCGGCTTCCCGCCACCCATCGAGGACTACGCCCTGATCGGCGACTGCGCGACGGCGGCGCTGGTCAGCAGGTCGGGCTCGATCGACTGGCTCTGCTGGCCGCGGTTCGACGGCAGCGCCTGTTTCGCGGCGCTGCTCGGCCAGCCCGAGCACGGCCGCTGGCAGATCGCCCCGGCCGACCCCGCCGCGCGCGTGCGCCGCGCCTATCGCGACGGCACGATGATCCTGGAGACGGTGTTCGAGACCGCCGAGGGCAGCGTCGTGCTGATCGACTTCATGCCGCCCTTCGCCAGCAACTCCTCCGTGGTGCGGATCGTCGAGGGCCGGCGCGGGCGGGTGAAGCTGTGTATGCACATGGCGCTCCGCTTCGACTACGGCGTGTCGGTGCCCTGGGTCACGCAGCTGGAGGACGGCCGCGGCCTGTGCGCGATCGCGGGTCCCGACATGGTCGTGCTGCGCACCGACGTCGAGCTGCAGGGCGAGGAT
>DATIMU010000240.1:0-3800 GCA_035475015.1 Acetobacteraceae bacterium | reverse complement strand
TAGACGAACTGCTTCTCCTCTGAGAGCCGCTTGCGCACCTCCTCCTCGTCTAGCCTCGGGAGAACCTGCTTGAGCTTCTTGGCCGCCTCCGCCGGGTCGATCATCTCGCGCGGATTGGCGTAGAGCGCCGCCGTGGGCAGCGAGATCGCCAGGATCTCGCCGTTGCGGTCGGTAATCATCGCGCGGCGGGCGCGGGGGCCGGAATCCTGCAGCTTGGGCGAGTCGAACAGCTGCGCGATCGGCTTCTCCGGCCGGTGCGGCGGCAGCGGCTGGATGATGGTGGCGTCGGCGAGCTTCAGCACCACGGCGAGGAACAGCAGCGCGAAGCCGAGCGCCGAGAACACCAGCCGCGAGCGCGTCTTCTCCATCGCGGCGCGCCGCCGGAGGTCCGGGGCAGTGACCCGTACCGTCTCCATGCGCGGCACGGCGCCGTCACGCGGGGCACCGAAGCGATGCGCGGGCGCCCCAGGCGGCGGTGAATCCGGTGGCGGCGCTTCCGGCGGCGGGGGAGGATCGGGATCGTCGATCATGGCGCGTCAGCCACCGCCGCCGGTGGTGGTGAGCGGCTGGAAGGGCACCGGCGGCGCGATGCTCGTGCGCGAGATGCCGAGCACGGAGGTGACGGCCGGCGCCGGCGCGGCGACGGGCGTGTAGGCGGGCGTGTAGGCGGCGGCCGGGGAGACCGGGCGCGGCACCGTCGCCATCACCCGGGTGATGACCGAGCGGGTCTCGGCCGCGGCCACGCGCGGCGGCGGCGCGGGTTCGTGCCGGCGCTCCGGCGGGCGGGGCGCGACGGTCGCGACCTTGGTCGGCGGTGCGGCCGGCGGGCGCGGCGCGGCTTCGCGGCGCGGCTGCTCAGCGCGCGGTGGTTCGGAGCGGGGCGGGGCGGGGCGCGGCGGTTCGGGCCGCGGCTCGGGGATGGACGCCACCTTTGCCGGCTCCGGCTCCGGCACGCTGGCGATTGGAGTGTCCTCGTCCATCGCCGGCGGCGCGGTCTCCGGCACCCGGATCGGCGGCAGGCGCTTGTCGAGTTCGGCCATCGAGGTGAACTGGCTGGGCGTGACCGTCTTGAGAGTGAGGAACCGGTCGGCGAGCTGTGCCAGCCGCTCCGGGTCGTTCTGCAGGGTCCACTCGGCGCGCAGCACGCCGATGCGTTCGCGCGCCGTTTCGGTGGCGTGGATCGTGCTCGTGATCTCGCGGTCGAGCAGCTGCACGCGATGCTTGGCCTGATACAGATACAGGCCGGACGTGCCCGCCAGGACCATGCAGACGCAGGTGAAGGGGCGGATCATGCCGGAACCTTGCTGACAACGGACGGGGAGGCGGCGATGCGCTCGAGGGCGCGCAGCCGGGCGCTGCGGGCGCGCGGGTTGGCGGCGGTCTCGATCGCGGCGGGGCGCAGCGCCTTGGGGGTGAGCAGGCGGAAACGCGGTTCGGCGCGGGCGCCGAGGCCGCGCGGATCATGACGCGACGGCGCCGGCGCCCGGCCGGCGGCCTCGCCCATGAAGCGTTTCACGATGCGGTCTTCCAACGAATGGAACGCGACGACCACGAGCCGGCCGCCGGGGGCGAGCAGTTCGGCGGCCTGCGCCAGCGCGCGCTCGATCTCGCCGAGCTCGTCGTTCACCCGGATGCGCAGCGCCTGGAAGCTGCGCGTCGCGGGGTCGATGCCGGAGCGGTCCGTCGGCACCACCGAGCGGATGATCGAGGCGAGCCGGCCGGTGGTCTCGATCGGTGCCGTGGCGCGCGCGGTGACCACGGCGCGGGCGATGCGGCGGGAGCGGCGCTCCTCGCCGAACGCGAACAGGATGTCGGCGAGCTCCTGCTCGGGCAGCGTATTGACGAGGTCGGCCGCGGTCGGCCCGGCGCGGTCCATGCGCATGTCGAGCGGGCCGTCCGCGCGGAAGCTGAATCCGCGCGCCGGATCGTCAAGTTGGTAGGAGGAAACACCAAGGTCGAGCACGACCCCATCGAGCGACGTCACGCCGGATTCGGACAACAGGGAAAGTAGGTTTCCGAAACTTCCGGGCAACAAATGCAGCCGTCCGGGAAACCGGGCGGCGAGGGTCGCGCCGCGAGCGATGGCGTCGGGATCGCGGTCGATCGCCCAGAGGGTGCAGGCGGCCGCGCCGAGGATCGCCGCCGCGTAGCCGCCGCCGCCGAACGTGGCGTCGAGATATGTTCCGCCCACGCGCGGCACCAGCGTCTCCAGCACTTCGGCCAGCATCACCGGCATATGGCCGACCCGCTCGCTCATGATGCGCTCGCTCATGTGGCGCTCCGGGGCGGGTTGCCCGGCAGGGTGAGGCCGCCGGCGCGGGCACGCTCACGCGCTTCCGCCAGACGGCGCTCCGCGGCGGCGGGCTCCCAGATCTGGAAGGTCCGGCCGAGGCCCATGAACACGACGGCGTCCTTGAGCCCGGCATGGGCGGTGAGCTGTTCCGGCAGGACGATGCGTCCCTCCTTGTCCGATTCGGCGGGGAAGGCGCCGGCATACAACGCGGCGGCGAGGTCGTCATGGTCCTCGCTGAACAGATCGAGGCGATCGAGCGGCGTCGCCAGCGCCTGGAACACGGCGGCCGGCCAGCCCTCGATGCAGGGGTGCTTGTGCGAGGGACGGAGCACCAGCTGCGCGCCCGTCAAACCGGCGGCCTCGGCATGGGCGCGCAAGGCCGTGCGGAAGGGCGCCGGGACCGATACCCGGCCCTTGGCGTCCAGCCTGTTCTGGTGCGTGCCCAGGAATTGGCTCATCCGGCCCGGTCGGTCCCCATCGCTCGAGGTGGCGTCGCTGCTGCACCCGTGGGCGGTCGCCCCGGCCCTTGGGATAACGTGGGATAACATGGGATAGCATGGGCGTCAAAGGGAATCGCTTGGGATTACTTGCGGTGAGGCAGAATTTTCCCGCTTGGATCAATGGGTTAAAGGCTTCGGCTGGAGCCGCGCAGACGCACGGGAGAATACGCAAGTATTCGCGTTTCGTTCCTGTGGAGAACTTGGTGGATATCCGGCCTCGCAAGGCGCGACAGAGCGGGCCCAGGAGCGGGAGCGGGAAAAGGTGCCAGACGGCCTGTAAGCCGGGTTCTGTCCGCGCCCGCCATATCGCTACGGCGGGCGCGAGACGGCCATTCCTCTGGGACGCGCCTCGCGGCGCGCCTCGCGCGACCAACCCGGGCGACGGGGCGGGAATGCCCTTGCGACAGCCTGGCGGATCGCTCCACCCGGCCTCGCCGGTCGCCCCTATTCGGTCTTGCTCCCGGTGGGGTTTACCCTGCCGCCCCTGTTGCCAGGGGCGCGGTGCGCTCTTGCCGCACCGTTTCACCCTTGCCGGCGGGGGACGAGCCCTTGCGCCGGCGGACTGTTCTCTGTGGCACTTTCCCTGGGGTCGCCCCCGCCGGCCGTTAGCCGGCACCGTATTCCCGTGGAGCCCGGACTTTCCTCCAACACATGAAGCGCGGGCTTGCGCCCGACGCTTAGGCGTCAGCGGCCGTCCGGCCGTCTGGCGGGGGTGAGATGCGCGCGGTAGGAGGGTGCGTCAAGCTTGCGCGGCGATCTGATGATGTGTATATTATCTCTCTCTCTTACACATTGCAGGCCGCCGATGAGGACGAATATCGAGATTGACGATGACTTGATGACGCAAGTTCTCAAGGCAACCGGCCTGCCTTCGAAGCGGGCGGCTGTCGAGGCAGCGTTGCGGCTGATGCTGCGGCTCCAGGGCCAGAAGGAGATCCTGGCGCTTGGAGGCAAGGTCTCGTGGGAAGGCGATCTCAACGAGAGTCGCAAGGGTCGACGTTTCGATA
>DATIMU010000239.1:0-2097 GCA_035475015.1 Acetobacteraceae bacterium | reverse complement strand
GGCTACCGCACCGGCGGCACCGTGCATGTCGTGGTCAACAACCAGATCGGCTTCACCACGGTGCCGGCGCACGCCTATTCCGGGCTCTATTGCACCGACGTCGCGAAGTCGATCCAGGCGCCGATCCTGCACGTCAACGGCGACAACCCCGAGGCGGTGATCTTCGCGGCGCGGATGGCGGCCGAGTTCCGCATGGCATTCGGCACCGATGTCGTGCTCGACATCGTCTGCTACCGTCGCCACGGCCACAACGAGACCGACGAGCCGGCCTTCACGCAGCCGATCATGTATCGCGCGATCCAGAAGCAGAAGACCACGCGCACGCTGTACGCCGAACGCCTCGCCGCCGAGGGCAGCGTGCCAGCCGAGCGGTCGAAGGCGATGCTCGACGAGGTCAACGCCCGGCTGGAGGCAGCCTACCAGGCGGCGCAGGCGTACAAGCCGAACAAGGCGGATTGGCTGGAGGGCCACTGGTCCGGCATGAAGGAGGCCGACCAGCAGACCGAGTATTCCGAGGAGGACACGGCGGTTCCCGAGGCCGTGCTGAAGCGGATCGGCGCGGCGCTGGCGACGGTGCCCGAGGGGTTCGACCTCAACCCCAAGATCGCCCGCCAGCTCGACGCCAAGCGGGCGATGTTCGAGAGCGGCGAGGGGATCGACTGGTCCACCGGCGAGGCGCTGGGGTTTGGTTCCCTCCTGCTCGACGGGCATCGCGTGCGGCTGTCGGGCGAGGACACCCAGCGCGGCACGTTCAGCCAGCGCCATGCGGTGCTGATCGACCAGACCAACCAGAACGAGTACGTGCCGCTCAACAACATCGCGTCTCCTGGAAGCAAGCCGGGCCAGGCGCGCATCGACATCTACAATTCGCTGCTCTCGGAGCAGGGCGTGCTCGGCTTCGAGTACGGCTACTCGGTGGCCGATCCGCAGACGCTGGTGCTGTGGGAGGGCCAGTTCGGCGATTTCGCCAATGGCGCGCAGGTCATCATCGACCAGTTCCTCGCCAGCGGCGAGACCAAGTGGCTGCGCATGTCGGGGCTCACCCTGCTGCTGCCGCACGGCTACGAGGGGCAGGGGCCGGAGCACTCCTCGGCGCGGCTGGAGCGCTACCTGCAGCTTTGCGCCGAGCGCAACATGGCGGTGTGTAACCTCACCACGCCGGCCAATTATTTTCATAAGCTACGGCGGCAGCTGAAGCGGAACTTCCGCAAGCCGCTGGTGCTGATGACGCCGAAATCGCTGCTGCGCCATAAGCTGGCGGTCTCGCCGCTCAGCGACATGGCGGAGGGCAGCACGTTCCGCTTCGTCATCCCCGAGATCGACCCGATCGCGCCGCCCGAGCAGGTCCGCCGCGTCGTGCTGTGCACCGGCAAGGTCTATTACGACCTGCTCGCGCGACGCCGGGAGGTCGGGGCGAAGGATGTCGCCATTCTGCGCGTGGAGCAGCTGTTCCCGTTCCCGAGCAAGACGCTGACGCGGGAATTGACGCCCTTCCGCAACGCGGACCTGGTGTGGTGCCAGGAGGAGCCCGAGAACATGGGCGCCTGGACTTTCGTGGACCGGCGCATCGAGAAGGTTCTCGCGGGGCTGGAGATCAAGGCGAAGCGGCCCGAGTATGCCGGCCGCGTGGAGGCGGCGAGCCCGGCGACCGGGCTGGCCAAGACCCATGCGGCGGAGCAGGCCGCGCTGGTGAACGCCGCACTCGGCGTCTGACCCAACGGCGGAGAGCAAAAAGCGATGGCGACCGAGATCAAGGTGCCCAGCCTGGGCGAGAGCGTGACCACGGCGACGGTGGCACGCTGGATGAAGCAGCCAGGCGAGGCGGTGGCCGCCGACGAGCCGCTGGTGGAGCTCGAAACCGACAAGGTGACGGTCGAGGTGAACGCGCCCACCGCCGGCGTGATGGGCGCGATCAGCGCGGGCGAAGGCGATGAGGTGGAAGTGGGCGCGCTGCTCGGCACGATCGAGGCTGGGCAGGGCGTGGCCGCGCCCGCCGCGAAGCCCGCGACTCCGGCCTCCGCGTCGGCACCCGCCAAGCCGGTCGAGGTCGCCACCGCCGAGGCGGCGCCGGCGCGCATCCCCGCCGGGGTCAACCCG
>DATIMU010000238.1:0-7791 GCA_035475015.1 Acetobacteraceae bacterium | reverse complement strand
CCAGATCCGCAAGCTAGAGCCGCATGATCCGTTGCCGAGCGGAGGGCGGAACGTGGTGCTGCTGCGCCGCTTCGAGGAGGACGATCCGCGCCGCGTCGTGCTCGAATTCGTCATATCGCGCGGCGCCGGCCGGGAGGAGACAAGGCAGGCATTGCACGCCGACGGCCGGCCGATGAGCGTGTCCGAGGCGCTGCAATCCGCCCGGGCGCTGGCGGACGGGGAGAAACTCGACCCGATCTACATCATCGACCGCCTCGCCGGGCCGCGCGAGCGCGACATCCTGCGCCACCACGGCGACCATTCGGTGCATATGGGCCAGCTCGACGATTTCGACCTCGAGGAGGGCGAGCGCGGCTCCGACATGCGCGACCGCCATCCCTAGACGAGCGCCCGCATGGACGCGGCGAGGCGGAATGGCTTCCGCCCTACGCCTCCGAGATTCGTAGGGCGGAAGCTATTCCGCCGCTTCCTATGGTCGCATGGTGAAGCTCGCCCGGCCCGGCTCACGCAGCGGCGCCGCCAGATTTGCGAAGTCGCAGAGCAGGCGGCGGGTGTCGCGGGGGTCGATGATCTCGTCGAGCCAGAACGCCTCGGCGGTGCGGAACGGCGAGCGCAGCGCTTCGAGCCGCGCCTCGATCTCGGCCAGCGCCGCCCGTGGATCGTCGGCGGCGGCGAGTTCGGCGCGGTAGGCTGCCTCGACGCCGCCCTCCAGCGGCAATGAGCCCCAGCGGCCCGAGGGCCACGCATAGCGCAGCGCCAGCCGCCCGTTGGGCTGGTGCGCCCCGCCGCCCACGCCGAACACGTTGCGCACCAGGATGGAGCACCAGGGCACGGTCGACTGGTTGATCGCGCTGATGACCCGGACGCCATGACGGATCACCCCGCCGCTCTCCGCCTCGAGGCCGACGGAGAAGCCGGGGCAGTCCACCAGGTGCACGACGGGCAGATGGAAGGTTTCCGCGAGATCGATGAAGCGGACGACCTTCTGGCAGGCCGCCGCGTCCCAGGTGCCGGCGCCGTGCATCGGGTCGCCGGCCATGAGCGCCACCGGCCAGCCATCGAGCCGGGCGAAGCCGGTGATGATGCCGCGACCGAAATAGCGGCCCATCTCGAAGAACGACGAGCGATCCACCACGCTGTCGATGATCTTGCGCATGGCGTAGGCGCGGCGGGCGTTGCGCGGGATGATGGACAACAGAAACTCGTCGCTTCGCGCCGGGTCATCCTCCGGCGTGATGCGGTCCGCGACGCTCCAGACCGAGGGCGGCAGATAGGAGAGAAAGCGGCGGGCGCGGGCGAAGGCCTCCTCCTCGGTGTCGGCCGCGTCGTCCACGCCGCCGGCGGGGAGTTGCACGCCGTGGCCGCCGAGTTCCGCCTTGGTGCGTGCCTCGCCCAGCCGCTCCACCACCGGCGGGCCGGCGACGAACACGGCGGAGATGTCCTTGACCATCAGCGAGTAGTGGCTCGCCGCCAGTCGCGCCGCACCGAGCCCCGCGACCGAGCCGAGGCCGAGCCCGACCACCGGCACCTGCCCCATGTTCTCGGCGCAGAGGAACAGGCCCGAGCTGGTGCCGATGCCGCCCGGCAGGTTGGCGCGCCCGGTGGTCTCGATGGTGCGCACCGAGCCGCCGCCGCCCGAGCCCTCCACCAGCCGGATCAGCGGCAGGCGGAACTCGGCGGCCATGATCTCGGCCATCTTGAACTTTTCCCAGATGGAGGCGTCGGCCGAGCCGCCCCGCACGGTGAAATCGTCCCCCGCGACCACCACCGGCCGCCCCTCGACCTTGCCCCGGCCGAACACGCAGTTCGCCGGGGTGAACTCGGCGAGGTCGCCGTCCGGCCCGTACTCCGCGCGGCCGGCGATCGCGCCGATCTCGTGGAACGAGCCCTCGTCGAGCAGCCGCGCGATCCGCTCGCGCACGGTCAGCCGCCCGGTGGCGTGCTGGCGCGCCACCCGCTCCTCGCCGCCCATGCGCCGCGCCAGCGCCGTCCGTTCCGCAAGCTCGCGCAGCTCCGGTTCCCAGCTCATCCCGCGTTCTCCCGATCCAGTTCGTCCCAGCGCCGAAGTTGCAGGAGTGCGCTATGAGTGTCGATCCAACGGGGAGGACCGGGACATGCGGGGACTGTCGGGCAAGCGGGTGATCCTGACCGGCGGGGCGAGCGGCATCGGGCGGGCGACGGCGCTGCGGCTGGCCGATGAGGGCTGCATCGTCGGGATTTTCGATCTCAACGAGACCGGCGCGCGGGAAACCGCCGAGCGCTGCGGCGGGCGAGGCCACGCCTACCAGGTGGACATCACCGACCGCGATCAGGTGGAGCGCGCGGCAGCAGCGTTCGAGAAAGAATGCGGGCCGGCCGAGGGGCTGGCCAATGTCGCCGGCTGGGACACGCCGGTGAATTTTCTCGAGACCGACCGGGCGCTGTGGGACCGGGTGATCCAGATCAATCTGTACGGCCCGCTCATCATGCACCACGTCGTGCTGCGCGGCATGGCCGAGCGCGGGGCGGGGCGGGTGGTGAACGTCGCATCCGACGCCGGGCGGGTCGGCTCGTCGGGGGAGGCGGTGTATTCCGCTTGCAAGGGCGGCCTCGTCGCCTTCACCAAGACGCTGGCGCGCGAACTGGCGCGCAAGGGGATCACGCTCAACGTGGTCTGCCCCGGCCCCACCGACACGCCGCTGTTCGACGGCTTCAAGGCCGCCTCCCCTTCCGGCGCCAAGATCGGCGAGGCGATGGCGCGGGCCATCCCGCTGCGGCGTATCGGCGAGCCGGAGGACTACCCAGGGGTGATCGCCTTCCTGCTCTCCGACGACGCCGGCTACATGACCGGCCAGACGATCAGCGTGTCCGGCGGATTGACGATGGCGTAGCGAACCTTCCTGGTTGCATGAACAAGGCGCTTGCAACCGCTTGCATCCTCACGTATGGTTGATGTCACGGTTTCGTGAGCAGGTGCGTGATGCCCAGGCAAGTCAGCCGAGACGGCGCAGCGATCCTCCCCTTCCCCGCACATCGGTGGACGTCGAAGCGGCTGACCGCGCGAGACCGGGCCGACGCGCTGGAGTGGGTAGGCTCCGCGCCGCGCCGGGGCCACGCAAGGATCAGCTTCCACAAGGGACCGGGTGGTGCGAGCGAGGACATGCTGCTCGCCTCGTGCCGGGGCGAGACGTGGACGGTGCGGGGCCTCGTCTCCGGCGAACGGCGCTTCGGCCTGTGGCACGGCGGCAGCGCGCGGGCCTTCGGCGTGTTCCCCTCGGTGCGCGACGCGCTGGAGGCCATCCCGCACTGCATGAGCCTGCCGACGGTCGATCTGCTGGACGCCGGCTGGGACCGCGAGTTGTTCCGCAATTAGGTTGCATTGAATCGCACGTTTCGCAGGCGTCATTGCCTCGCCGCTTGGCGGGGTGGCAAGCCGGGCTGAGACGGCGGAATGGCTTCCGCCCTACGCCGACGTGTGTAGGGCGGAAGCCATTCCGTCATCTTCCTTACGGCGGCTCGACGACGCGATGACGGAGGCTTACCTAAACCGTTGACGGAGGCACCGCTCGCAAGACATGCAGGCGGGCTGCCGGGGGAACGTCAGGTGGTGCGGTTCAGGATGGGTGGCACGGCGGTCGGACCGCTGCGGCTCCTGCTGGTGGGCTCGGTCGCCGTCCCGGTGGCGCTGTTCGTCATCGTCTCCTGGCTGAACTATGACGCGGCGTTCGCGGACGCGGAACGCGACGCGATCCGCACCGCCGAGGTCGCCCGCGAACACGCCGCCAGCGTGTTCGACAGCCAGAAGCTCGTCGCCGAACGGGTGGACGACGCGCTGGCCGGCATGAACGACGACGCCATCCGTCGCGACGAATCGGCGCTGCACGCAGGGTTCAGGCGGATGATCGCCGGCCTACCGCAGGTCCAGTCGTTCATCGTGCTCGACCGGGACGGACACGCGCTGGTCGCGACGGGTGCCGACCCGGTCGATCGCACGATCAACTACGCCGATCGCGACTATTTCGTCGCGTTGCGGGACGGTCGGGGGCCCACCTTCATCAGCAAGGTCCAGATCAGCCGTGTCGACGGCCAGATGTTCTTCGGCCTGGGGCACCGCCGCGACGCACCCGACGGCGGGTTCGACGGCGTGGTCGACATCGCCGTCGCGCCCTCGCTGTTCCAGACCTTCTGGCAGGCCCTGGTCGGCGAGGAAGGTGGCAACGACGCCGGCCGGGTCGTCACCCTGGTCAAGGCCGACGGCCAGATCCTCGCCCGCTATCCGCCCTTCGAGGGACTGCCGCCGAAAATCGTCTCGCCCAGCCCCTTGTTCGCCGCCATCGCGCACAGTCCGGAGAGCGGCACCTATGTCGGCCGCTCCATCATCGACGCCGGCCAGCCGGAGCGGCACTACGCCTACAAGAAGGTGCGAGGCTACCCGGTCTACGCCGTGGTCGGGCGCTCCACCGATGCCGTCGTGGCGGATTGGCGGAGCACGGCGCTCATCCATCTGCTGTTCGGCGTTCCCGCGACGATCGCGTTGTTCCTCGTCACCTTGACTGCGCTGCGCCGCACCCGGCACGCGCACGCGGCGCTGGCCCAGGCACGCGCCGAGATGCAGCGGCGGCAGGTTGCCGAGACGGCCGCCCTGCAGGCGCAGCGGATGGAGGCGATCGGCCAGCTCACCAGCGGCGTGGCGCACGACTTCAACAACCTGCTGACCATCATCATCGGCAATTTCGACATCATCGAGCGGGCGCCGGAACGGGTGGAGCGGGTGCGCCGGCTGGCGCGGAGCGGCCTGACGGCGGCCCGTCGGGGCGCCGAGCTGATCGCCAAGCTGCTCGCCTTCTCGCGTCGCCAGATGGCGCGGCCGGAAGTGGTCGACGTCAATCGCCTGCTGCGGGATTTCCTGCCGGTCCTGCGCGGCGCCGCGACGGAAGCCGTCACGATCGAGCTGCACGCAGCGCCGACGCCGGCGCACGCGCTGCTCGATCCCGGCCAGCTCGAGTCCGCGGTGCTCAACCTGGTCGCCAACGCGCGCGACGCGATGCCGTCGGGCGGCACCATCGGCATCACCACGGGCGAGCGCGTGCTGTCGCCGGCCGACGTCGCCGCCATGCCCGGCGCGGTGCCCGGCCGGTATCTCCGCGTCGCGGTGAGCGACCCCGGAACCGGCATGGCCCCGGCGGTCGCCGCCCGCGCGTTCGAGCCGTTCTTCACCACCAAGGACGTCGGCCAAGGCACCGGGCTGGGCCTGTCCCAGGTCTACGGCTTCTGCAAGCAGGCGGGCGGCTACGTCCATATCGACAGCGCGCCGGATCGCGGCACCACGGTCGAGCTGCTGTTGCCCGAGTGCGCCGAACCCGCCGCGCCGGCCGAACGGCGCGGCGCGGCGACGGCTCCGGCGCCCAGGGCGGCAAGCGGCGAGACGGTCCTCGTGGTGGAGGACGAGCCGGACGTGATGGCGATGGCGGTGGAGAGCCTGACCGAGCTCGGCTACGCCACGCTGACCGCCCCCGACGCCGCCACCGCGCTGCGACGGGTCGCGGGCGGCGAGCGCATCGACATCCTGTTCTCCGACGTGGTGATGCCGGGCGGCGTGAACGGCGTGCAGCTGGTCGCGGAGGCGCGCCGGCTGCGTCCCGGTCTGCGCGTGCTGCTCACCTCCGGCTACACCGCCTCGGTGAACGAGCGGCAGATACCGCCCGACGTGCCGCTGCTGACCAAGCCGTATCGGCGAGACGATCTGGCGGCAAAGCTCCGGCTGCTCGCCGTGGCCGGCTGATCGAGGCAGCTATTCGGCGAACCCTTGGGCCCAGTCGAGCAGCGTTGCCTCTCCATCGGTGGCGATTGCGTGTTCGAGAATATTGTAGGCGTGCATCCCGCTCTCGCCGAGTGTCGGCACGACGTTCGGGCCGCCGGTGTAGTGGAACGAAAGCTCGTGTCTCATTTCGAGCATGAGCTGGTCGGTATCCTGAAACACCTGCTCCTCGATCTGCAGATAGCCGGGACGGGACCGCAGGCTCGCGAAGTTTCCTGGACCGCGCGCCGCCTCCACCTCCCCCCTCCCCACCCGCTGCACGGTGACACCCGTTTCACGCTCGAAATCGGCCAGGATGTGGATGAGCTCCTGATGCCTGGCTGCTCCGGCCGCGTGCTGCGCCTGGTTCAGGCGCTGCAGGATGGGCTCGCGCTGCCAGAGATCGAGCAGGAACGGCCCCATCTCCGCGCCGGTCATCGAGATGTGCTCAACCGCGGTGGCGCCGGCGCGGCCGAGCTGGCGTTGCGCACGGCCGCCGAGCCGACCGATGGTGCGGCGCCAGACGCTGCCGAGCCATTCGGTGAACGGTTCAATGAAGCGCGCGGCCCGCCGCCCCACGGCGGCGATGCCCTCCGCCACCGCGATCAGCCCCTTGCCGACCCATTTCAACACGTTGCCGAGGCCCGGGATGGCAAGAATCCCAGCCAAAATCCTGAACGGCCACGGCACCTTCTGGCCGGTGACGGGATTGATGCCGGTCGCCGCGATGATGGCGTCCTTGAGATTGCTGACGCCGGGGATGAAATCGGTCGCCAGATCGACGGCGATCTCCGCCGCGACCTCCACCTTGGAGGGCTCCGAGGCCTCCCGAATGCGCCGCTCCGCCTCGCGCATCCGATCCTGTTCGGCGCGCCGCTGCTCGGCGCGGCGCTTCTCCTTCTCCGCCTCCAGGGTGCGATGATAGCGCGGCACCTCCAGCGCGGCGCTCTTGGCGACGAACTCCGCCATCGCCTCGTACTGGTGCCGCTTCGAGAGGCCGAACCAGACGAATTTCGGCTCCCGCGCGGCGGCCAGCAGCAACAGCGGGGTGTCGTGCTGAAAGACGTGATCCTCGCCGCCGGCCGGCACGTGCCAGTGCCCGAAATCCTTGTCGGCGTATTTCACCTCGATCCGGTAGCGCAGGCTCGACGTCCCAGATGTCAGGAGGGCCGCCTCCTTCGACCGCACGTCGTCGGGCAGGTCGCTTTCGGCTGTGATCTCGAGGCGCGCCCGATCGCCGTTCTCGGTGGTGATCGACACCGTGCGATGGTGGCGCAGCGCGACCAGCGTTCCCGGCGGGACTTCCACCGCCAGGCTGCCGGGCACCAGCTCGAACGCGGCGTCGAGCGTCATGGTCCCGGAATCGATTTTTTCCTCTTGGCTGACCTTGGCGGGCTTGGGAGCCTGCTTCGGCGGGACCTTCCGCGCCACGACGGGGGCGGCGCCCACCGCCGGGATCGTGCCGGCATTGTCCCCGCTCAGCGCCTGACGGGCGGTCTCGTCGGCCCCGCGTTCGAGCGGGCTCGCCACATCCAGCACGTCGAGCGGCCCGATGTCCGCTCCGCTTCGCTGTTGCAAGCTGTGGCTGAGTTCGTGCGCCAGCAGCGCGCGCCCGGCCTCGGTCGCGGGCGCGTGCTGGCCGGCGCGAAACACGACGTGCCGGCCGACGGTGAAGGCGAGGCCGTCGACCGCGCGCGCCGCCTCATCGGCCGGCTTGTCGCTGTGCACGCGAATGGCGCCGAAATCATGCCGAAAGCGCGCTTCCATGAAGCCGCGCGTCGCCGGGCCGAGCGGCTCGCCGGCTGACCGCAGCACGCGGCGGACCGGGGCCATGACCGAGGGCGGTTGTCCGCCGGCCGGTTGCCGATCGCCAGTTTTCGGCTGCGCCTGTGGTGGAGCGTGCATCCACGCCTCGATCATCGCCGTGCGGCAGGTTCGGCCTTTCGGGTCTGATTTGCAACGAACCTCGCGCCCTGGTCAAATCCGGGGTGGGCTCCTAGCCTTCCCGCAAGCGA
>DATIMU010000237.1:0-1632 GCA_035475015.1 Acetobacteraceae bacterium | reverse complement strand
CCACCCAGGGACCGGGAATCTCGATCTCCGTACGGTCATGCGGTCCAGCGAGGCACCCGGCCGGAACGGGGATGCCGAACCATGCCAGCAGCGATTTCGCGTCGTGTTCCAGGAGAAGCATCTACGAGGTCATCCGAGAATTCCCATTGGGCCGGCTCCGCCGGAGCACCCTCACGTCGCCGCGTCCTCGCGGATCATCGCCGCACCCTTCTCGCCGATCATGATGGTCGGCGCGTTGGTGTTGCCGGTGGTCAGCGTCGGCATCACCGAGGCGTCGATCACGCGCAAGCCGCCGATGCCGTGCACGCGCAGCCGCGAATCGACCACCGCGCGCGGGTCCTCGCCCATCTTGCAGGTGCCGACCGGGTGAAAGATCGTCGTGCCGAACCGACGCGCGTGCTCCGCCAAGGCGTCGTCCGACACCACTTCCGGCCCCGGCAACGTCTCCTCCACGCTGTGCCGCGCCATCGCCGGTGAGGCGAAGATGTTTCGTGTGAAACGGATGCCCGCCAGCATCACCTGCTCGTCGCCCGGCGCCGACAGGTAATTCGGCGTGATGACGGGCTTCTCCAGCGGGTCGGCCGAGCGCGCCATGATGGTGCCCCGGCTATCCGGGCGCACCGGGCAGATGGCGACCGTCATGCCGGCCGCCCGCTCCAGCTCGCCGAACTTTGCGTTGTCGTAGCTCGCCGGCGTGAACAGCAATTGTAGGTCCGGGCTCGCCAGCCCCTCGCGGGAACGGCAGAACACCTGCGCGCTGGTCACGCCGAAGGTCAGGGCGCCGCGTCCGCTGGTCGCGAACCGCGCGGCCTCGCCGGCCAAGCGCAGCCCGCGCGCGAGCTGGTTGATCGAGATCGCGTCGCGCACCCGGTGCGACACGCGCGCGACGTAGTGGTCCGATAGATTTGCGCCGACGCCCGGCAGTTCGTGCACCACCTCGACGCCGATCGAGCGCAGATGCTCGGCCGGACCGACGCCGGAGATCTGCAACAATTGAGGAGAATTCACCGCGCCGCCGCAAAGCAGAACCTCGCGCGCCGCCCGCACCACGCGCTCCTGGCCGTGCTGGCGGATCGCCACGCCGACGCAGCGCCTGCCCTCGAACACGAGCCGCGTTGCCACCGCCTCGGTCTCGATCCGCAAATTGGCCCGGCCCTTCGCCTGCGCGAGAAACGTCCGCGCGGTGGAGCCGCGAAACCGGCCGCGCCGCGTCATCTGCGAGTAGCCCACGCCCTCCTGCCGGCGGCCGTTGAGGTCGTCGCTGAGCGGGAACCCGGCCTGTTGCGCCGCTTCCACGAAACGGTGCGTCAGCGGCAGGATGGTGCGGTAGTCCTCGACCAGCAGCGGACCGGCCTGGCCGCGGAACTCCGCTTCGCCGCGTTGCACGTAGTGCTCGGATTTGCGGAAGAACGGCAGCACGTCGTCGAACGTCCAGCCCCGGCAGCCCATCTGCGCCCAGCCGTCGAAATCGGCGGGGTTGCCGCGCACGTAGAGCATCCCGTTGATCGAGCTCGACCCGCCGAGAACCTTGCCGCGCGGCCAGTGGATCGTTCGCCCGGCCGTCCCTTCGGTGCCTTCGGCGGTATAGTTCCAGTTCACGACGGGATGGCGCAGCAGCTTCAGCACGCCGGC
>DATIMU010000236.1:0-2896 GCA_035475015.1 Acetobacteraceae bacterium | reverse complement strand
AAGCGCACCCGGATGGCGATGTCGAAGCCTTCCCGGATGACATCCACCTGCCGGTTGGTGCTCTCCAGCGACACCTCCACCTTGGGGCACTCGGCCATGAAGCGGGCGATCATCTCGCCGACCTGGAAATAGATCATCGAGGATGGGCAGCTCACCCGGACCACGCCCTGCGGCTCGGCACGAAGGCGGTCGATCGTCTCCTGCGCGGCCTCAGCCTCCACCATCATCGCCACGCAATGACGGTAATATTCCTGGCCGATGCCAGTGACCGCGAAGCGCCGGGTCGAGCGCTGGATCAGCCGCACGCCGAGGCGCTCCTCCAGCAGGCCGATGCGCCGGCTGAGGCGGGAACGCGGCATCCCGAGCTTGCGGGCGGCGGCGGCGAAGCCGTTCTGCTCCACCACCTCGGCGAAGAAGCGAAGGTCGTTGAGGTCCTGCATGGTGCCGATTGTCCTATCCTCAGGACATTGTAGCGTGGTTCCGCCCTCTACCGCCGGATACGTCCCGCCCGCATCTCTCGGCCACGCAAAGAGGAGAAACACCATGAGAAAGGTTCTCGGCATCTACAGCGCGCCCAGGCAGCACTGGGTCGGCGACGGCTTTCCCGTCCGCTCGCTGTTCTCGCACGACAGCCACGGCGAGCATGTCAGCCCGTTCCTGCTGCTCGACTACGCCGGGCCGGCCGACTTCACGCCGACGGACAAGCCGCGCGGCGTCGGCACGCACCCGCACCGGGGCTTCGAGACCGTGACCATCGTCTACCAGGGCGAGGTCGCGCATCGTGACTCGACGGGGCAGGGGGGCACCATCGGTCCGGGCGACGTGCAGTGGATGACGGCCGCCGGCGGCATCCTGCATGAGGAGTTCCATTCCCCGGGCTTTACCCGGCAGGGCGGAACGCTCGAGATGGTGCAGCTCTGGGTCAACCTGCCGGCCAACGACAAGAACGCGTCACCCGGCTACCAGACGCTGCTCGACCGCGACATCCCGGCGGTGGAGCTGCCCGACGGCGCCGGCACGCTGCGGGTGATCGCCGGCGCGTATGACGGTCATCGCGGGCCGGCGCACACCTTCACCCCGATCGACCTGTGGGACGTTCGGCTGCGCCGAGGCGGCACCGCGTCGCTCACCTTGCCCGAGGGGCACACCGTCGGCGTCATCGTGCTGAAGGGCACGGTGCAGGTCAACGGCGAAGCCATCGCCCGGGAGGCTCAGCTCGTGCTGCTCGACCGCACCGGCGGCGAGATCACGCTGGAGGCGAACGGCGATGCCTCGCTGCTGATCCTGAGCGGCGAGCCGATCGACGAGCCGGTCGTCATGCACGGGCCGTTCGTGATGAACACGGCGGACCAAATCCGCCAGGCGATGAAGGACTTCCAAAGCGGTCGCTTCGGCGAGATCGCCGCCTGAGCAATCAGCGTCAGGCCGCCGGCGCGCACCGGCGGCCTGACGGTTTCCCATTCGCGCCTAAGCGTGGATGATCGCTTCCGGCCGTCGGGAGCGCTCGAAGCATGTATTTCGACCACCGCCTCTGGGCACTGACGCGCGGGTTGCGCGGGCGGATGGTGCTGGGCGTGGTGCTCGGGCTGCTGGCGCTGGCCGCCGGCATCGCCCGCTTCGCCTTTCTCGGCGTGCTCCTCGCCCTGGCATTCCGGGGCGCGCCGTTGCGCGAGCAGATCCCGCCGATCCTCGGCGCGGTCGGCACCATCCTGCTGCGCGCGGCGCTCGACCACGCGCGCACCCTGGTCGCGCACCGCAACGCGGCACGGGTGCAGGCGGTGCTGCGCGCGCGGCTGCACGAGCGCATCGTCGCCCTCGGCCCCGCCTGGTTCGCCGCCGAGCGCACCGGCGGCGTGATGCTCGCGATGGTCGACGGCGTGGAGCAGCTGCAAAGTTTCTTCGGCCAGTACATCCCGCAGCTCGCGATCTCGGTCTGCGCGCCGTTCGCCATCTTCGGTTTCGTCGCGATCTGGGATTTGCCGGTCGCCACGGTGCTGCTCGCCGCCGCGCTGCTGGCGCTGGCCGGGCCGATGGCCGTGCACATGGCCGAGCGCCGCGCCAGCCTCGCCCGCTCCGGCGCCTTCAAGGCGTTCGGCGAGGAATTCCTCGACGCCGTCCAGGGCCTGCCGACCTTGAAGGCGTTCGGCCAGAGCGGCGCCTATGGCCGACGGCTCGCGGCGCGGGCGCGTGCGCTGTCGGAGCAGACCTTCTGGGTGCTCGGAACCAGTGTCGCGACTCGCGGCATCGTCGATCTCGGCACCGCCCTCGGTGCCGCTCTCGCCCTGCTGCTCGGCGCCTGGCGCGTCACCAACGGCGAGATGACGCTGGCCGCATTGCTGATCGTGCTGATGGCGGGAACCGAAATCTTCCGCCCGTTGCGCGATCTCAGGAGCATCCTGCACCAGGGCCTGCTCGGCCAGTCGGCGGCGGCCGGCATTCTTTCGCTATTCGACGCCACGCCCACGCTGCCGCCGGGCGGCGCGCTGGCCCCCGCCACACTCGCCCCGACCATCGCCTTCGAGGACGTCCGCTTCGCCTATCCTGGCACCCGCCGGCCCGCCCACGAAGGGCTGAGTTTTTCCCTGGCCGCCGGCGAGCGGGTCGGCGTCGTCGGCGCGAGCGGGGCGGGCAAATCCTCCATCGTGCGGCTGCTGCTGCGCGAGCACGCGGCGCAATCGGGCAGCATCCGCATCGGCGGCGTCGAGATCGGCGAGCTCGACCCCAACGCGCTGCGTGCCCGCATCGCCGTCGTGGCGCAGGACGCCACTCTGTTCCACGGCACCGTGGAAGAAAATTTGCGCCTCGGCCGGCCCGACGCGGGCGAGGCGGAGCTCCACGCCGCGGCATGCGCCGCAAACGCGCACGAGTTCATCATCGCGCTGCCCGAGGGCTATCG
>DATIMU010000235.1:0-2659 GCA_035475015.1 Acetobacteraceae bacterium | reverse complement strand
TCCGCCATGCGGTCGAGCACCCAGTCCCGCCGCGCCTTGGCGGCGTCGGGGTAGCGGAAGGGGTTATAATTGTTGGGCGCCTTCGGCAGTGCCGCGAGAAACGCCGCCTCCTGGATGTTGAGCTCGTCGAGCGGCTTGTTGAAATAGGCCTGCGCCGCCGCCGCCACGCCGTAGGACTGCATCCCGAGATAGATCTCGTTGAGGTAGAGCTCGAGGATGCGCTCCTTGGTCAGGCTCTCCTCGATCCGCATGGCGAGGATCGCCTCCTTCACCTTGCGCGACAGCGACAGCTGGTTGTCCAGCAGCATGTTCTTGGCGACCTGCTGGGTGATGGTGGAAGCGCCGACCGGGCGGCGGCCCTGGCCCATCTGCATGAAGTCGGTGATGGCGGCGCGGGCGATCGCGACCGGGTCGACGCCGCGATGGCTCCAGTAGTTCTGGTCCTCGGCGGAGACGAAGGCCTGCTTCACGATCTCGGGGATCGCCGTGTAGGGCACGAAGATGCGCCGCTCGGCGGCGAGCTCCGACATCAGCCGGGCGTCGCCGGCATAGACCCGGCTCATCACCTTGGGCTGGTAGCCGCGCAGCCCGTCGACGTCCGGCAGGTCGGCGGCGAAGTGGCGATAGGCGCCGTACAGCGCCACCGCGCCGACCACGCCGACGATGAACAGCAGGCCGAGCAGCGCGCCGCCCAGCCGGGCGAGCCAGCGCAGCGGCGAGCGTGGCTTGGCGGGCCGCTTCGGCGGCTTGCGGTCGCGCGGGGGGCCGCCTGGGGACGGTTGGGGAGCCAGGGGCTCGCCCGCTGTGAGGGGGCCGTTCATCGCTGCGGTTTACACGCTTCCTGTGTCGAGGCCAGCCCCCGCCGAGGGGTGCGCGAGCAGTCTAGGCGGACTCCCCGGTCACTTTGAAGGAAGCCGCGAAATAGGCATCGACCGCCCGTTTCATCGCCGTGGCGACCTGCAACCGGTGCTTGGGTTTGCGCAGCGCCGCCTCGTCCTGCGGGTTCGACATGAAGCCCATCTCGACCAGCACGCTCGGGATGTCGGCCGCCTTGAGCACCACGAAGCCGGCATGTCGGGAGGGGTTTTCCAGCAGCATCACGTCGGGCTCGAACTCTCCGACCACGCTGCGCGCCATGCGGGCCGATCCCCGCCTGGTCTCCTGGCGGACCAGGCTGGCGAGGATCTGCGCGACCTCGGGCGAGGCGTCCTTGAAGGCCGGGCCGCCGAAGCGGTCGGCGCTGTTCTCCCGCTGGGCGAGGGCGGCGGTCTGCGCGTCCGACGCGGCAGTGGAGAGCGTGTAGACGCTGGCGCCGCGCACCGAATGGTTGGATACGGCATCGGCGTGCATCGAGACGAACAGCGCCGCACCCCGGCTCTGCGCCCGGGCCACCCGCTCGTCGAGCGGCACGAACACGTCCCGCGTGCGCGTCAACTCGACCCGATAGTGCCCGCCGGCCTCCAGCAGCCGCCGCAGGTCGCTGGCGGCGGCGAGGGCGATGTTCTTCTCATAGGTGCCGGAGACGCCGATCGCCCCGGGGTCCTTGCCGCCATGCCCCGGGTCCAGCATGACCAGCGGCGCGTTCGGCTTTTTCGCCGGCTTGTGCGGCTTGGCGGGCGTGTGGGTGCTGCGGGCGAGCGCCTCCTGGAACCACGCCGGCAACAGGAAGGCACCGGCGACGCCGGAACCAAGCAGCAGCCGCCGGCCGATCGGGACGCGCTCATCCATGCCCAGCTACTTAACACAGCGGATGCGGAGTCGCACGCTTGTTGTTGATTACAGCAACTTAATGACGACCGTCGCTTTGCCGCTATGAACGCCGATCGCCTACGTCCCGTGGCGCGGCTCCTCCAATGTCAACTGCGCAATGTAGCCCGAACGGCTTTCGCCGGCGGCCCGCGCCAAGGCGTCGAGGCGCCTTAGCACACGACGGGGCAGCGTGATGTTGACGCGCTCCGTAGTGTCGTCGAGCAAGTCGGGGTCAAGCGTGATGACCCCGAACATCCATCCGGCGAATTCAGGCTTTTGGCGGATGGTTTCCAGGCTCGTCGGTGTCGGGATTGCCTGGCCCGCGTCCAATGCGGCATCGGCCCAGGCGGCGGCGGCTTCCTCGGCGGCGGACACAGCTTCGTCCAAGGTGTCTCCAGCCGAGAAGCAACCCGGCAGATCAGGGACGACGACGCCGAAGGCCGTCGTGTCAGTGCCGAGTTCGATCGCGATGGGATACCGCATTCCGCCTCCTACAGGCCGGCCTGCTTGCGGATCGCGGCGACCAAGCCGGTGCCGAGATCCTTTTTCGGATGCGGCACGACGACGAGCCCAGGGCGGGCCGGATGCCTGAAGACGTGATGCGAACCACGCACCCGATCCAAGACCCATCCGGCGGCCTGCAATTCCCGGATGAGGTCCGCACTCTTCATCGTGTGTATCATACACCAAGGCATTGCGCCAGTGTCAACGGTACACACTAAGGTCTCCTGACCAGAGATCCCTTGCGGTTGGACCGGATTTGCTTCATGGTCGCTGCGCTCTGTGACGTAGTTGGCGAGGCGCGATTCGCGTGCCCTGTCCGGCGCGATCCTGGCGGTTGCACCAATCAGTTGGGCGCTGGCGGCGTTGATGCCAGCCCATGATCGAGGGCCGCCGACCGGGCAAGCCC
>DATIMU010000234.1:0-4570 GCA_035475015.1 Acetobacteraceae bacterium | reverse complement strand
TTTCCCGAGTATCTCCACTACGACTCGGAAAAATCCTTCAAGTATAATAACATCGAGCAGGAGAACCGCAATCCACTGGTGCAGAAGGGCACCGCTGACGGGCTCAAGACCGGCCACACGGAAGAAGGCGGCTACGGCCTGTGCGCCACCAGCGAGCGCAACGGACGACGGGTGATCGAGGTGCTCAACGGCATGAATTCAATGCACCAGCGCGCCGAGGAAGGCGAGCGGATGATGGAGTGGGCGTTCCGCGAGTTCGAGAACGTCACGCTGTTCACCGCCGGCGACGTGGTCGAGCGGGCACCCGTATGGCTCGGCAGCGCGCCGTCGGTGCCGCTGGTCGGGGGGCGCGATCTCATCGTCACGATGCCGCGCAACTGGCGGAAGAATGCCAATATTTCCGTGGCATATGATGCGCCGATCAGCGCCCCGGTCGCCAAAGGCGATCAACTGGGCAAGCTGACCGTCAGCGGCCAGGGCGTGCCCGGGATGGAGGTGCCGCTGCTGGCCGGCGCGGACGTGCCGAAACTCGGTCTGCCGGGGCGCGCGATGGCCGTGCTGTCGCACTACGTGACGGGAAGCTGAGCTGACAGCCCCCGCCAGTCCCGGCCGCTTCATCACGCTGGAGGGCGGCGAGGGGGCCGGCAAATCGACCCAGGCGCGGCTGCTGGCGGCGGCGCTGGCCGCGAGCGGGAAGGCGGTGCTCAGTAGCCGCGAGCCCGGCGGATCGCCCGGCGCCGAGCGGCTGCGGGCGCTGCTGCTCTCGGGCGAGACGAGCTTGGCCCCGCAAGCCGAGACGCTGCTGCATTTCGCCGCCCGTGCCGATCATGTGGCGCGCACGCTTCGCCCGGCCCTCGAGGCGGGGCTCTGGGTGGTGTGCGATCGGTTTTCCGACTCCACGATGGCCTATCAGGGGCACGGTCAGGGTGCGCCGCTCGGGATGATCGCGACGCTGACAGGGCTGGTCGGCCTGGTCCCCGATCTGACACTGGTGCTCGATGTCTCGGAAGCTACCGCCGCCGCGCGGCTCGGTGCGCGGGGAGCGCGGCCGGACTATTATGAACGATTGGACCCCGCGTTCCACGCGCGCGTGCGGGCGGGCTTCCGTGCTATTGCCACCGCGGAACCGGCACGCTGCCGGCTGATCGCCGCGGACGGGACGGAGGCGGAAGTGCATGGGCGGATCATGGCGGCCATCGGAGAGCGGTTCGGCCCGGCATGACGGCGCCTGAGCCACGCGCCAATCCGCTGCTGGTCGGGCACGCGGCGCGGGAAGCGGTGCTGCTCGACGCGCTGCGTTCCGGGCGGATGCACCATGCCTGGCTGCTCGCCGGCCCCTCCGGGATCGGCAAGGCCACGCTGGCGTTCCGTTTCGCCCGGCGCTTGCTGGCCGGGGTGCCGAGCGAGGGCGACACGCTGGCGCTCGATCCGGCGCATCCGGTGTTCCGTCGCGTCGCCGCCGGCTCGCACGCCGACCTGCTGACGGTGGAGCGGGCCTACGACGAGAAGCGCAAGCGCACCCGCACCCAGATCGCGGTCGACGACATCCGCAAGATCAACGGGTTCATGGGGCTTACGCCGGCCGAGGGCGGCTGGCGCGTCGTCGTGGTCGACGGCGCGGAGGACATGAACCAGAACGCGGCCAACGCGCTGCTCAAGGTGCTGGAGGAGCCGCCGCCGCGCGCGGTGCTGCTGCTGGTCTGCGACGCGCCGGGTCGATTGTTGCCCACCATCCGCAGCCGCTGCCGCCGGTTGCGCCTCTCCCCGCTCGGGGAGGCGGACATGGACCGGCTGCTTGCCGCCTACCTTCCGGACGTGGCGGCGGAGGAACGTGGGCGGCTCGCGACGTTGGGCGAGGGCTCGCCGGGCCGGGCGTTGACGCTGGCCGAGGAGGAGGGGCTGCGCCTCGCCGGACTGGTCGATGAGATCCTCGGAGAATTGCCGGGACTGCGGCCGGCGCGCGGCTACGAGGTGGCCGACGCGCTCGGGCGGAGCGAAACCGCGTTCTCGACGTTCATGGATCTGCTGCGCGGATCGCTCTCGGCTGCGGTGCGGGAGGTGGTGCGCGGACGCGGCGATGGCGAACAGGCGCGACTGGTGGCGGCGCGGCCCCTTGATGCCTGGGGCGACGTGTGGCACGCGCTGACACGGCTGCAGGACGAGACGGAGCGGTTCAACCTGGACAAGCGCCAGGCGATCCTCTCGAGCTTGTCCCTGCTGCGCGGACGACCCGCATCGAGTATGGAATGAAACAGCGCTATTACATCACGACGCCGATCTACTACGTGAACGGGGCGCCGCATATCGGCCACGCCTATACGAGCATCGCGGCGGACGTGCTCGCCCGCTGGAAGCGGCTCGACGGCTTCGACGTGTTCTTCCTGACCGGCACCGACGAGCACGGCCAGAAAGTGGAGCAGGCCGCCGCCGAGGTCGGGCTCGACCCGCAGCGCTACACGGATCAGGTGTCGGCCGATTTCCGCGACATGGCCGACCGGATGGGCATTTCGTACGACGATTTCATCCGCACCACGGAGGAGCGTCACAAGGCCGGATGCGTGGCCCTGTGGCAGCGCATGGCGGCGGCGGGGGACATCTATCTCGGCCACTACGAGGGCTGGTACGCGGTTCGCGACGAGGCCTTCTACGACGAGGAGGAGCTGACGACGCGCCCGAACGGCGGCAAGGTGGCGCCCTCCGGCGCGCCGGTCGAATGGGTGCGCGAGCCGTCGTACTTCTTCCGCCTCGGCGCCTGGCAGGAGCGGCTGCTGAAGTTCTACGACGATCACCCTGATTTCATTGCTCCGCAATCGAGCCGCAATGAGGTGCTGAGCTTCGTCCGTGGCGGTCTGCGCGACCTCTCCATCAGCCGGACCAGCTTCAAATGGGGCATTCCGGTGCCGGGCGATCCGGCGCATGTGATGTATGTCTGGCTCGACGCGCTCATCAACTACATCACCGCCCTCGGCTTTCCCGACCAGGCCGCCTCTCGATGGCCGTACTGGCCCGCGGACGTCCACGTCGTCGGCAAGGAGATCACGCGCTTTCATGCGGTGTATTGGCCCGCCTTCCTGATGGCGGCGGGTGTCGCGACGCCGAAGCGGGTCAGCGCCAACGGCTGGTGGGTCGTCGAGGGCGAGAAGATGAGCAAGTCGCTCGGCAACGTGCTCGAGGCGCGCGAACTGGCGGCGACGTATGGGCTTGATCAGGTGCGCTACTTCCTGTTGCGCGAGAAGCCATTCGGAGCCGACGGCAATGTCAGCCGCCAGGCGCTCATCACGCGGATCAATGTCGAGCTGGCCAACGACCTCGGTAATCTCGCGCAACGCTCGCTGTCGCTGATCGCGCGCAACTGCGACGGCAAGCTGCCGGGCAGGGGGGCCGCCACCGAGGACGACGCGACGTTGCTCGCCGCCGCCGAGGTCCTGCCGAGCGCCCTGCGCGACCGGCTGGACCGGCAGGCTTTCCACGAGGCGCTGGAGGAAATCTGGAAGGTGATCCGAGCGGCCAACGGCTATATCGACCGGCAGGCGCCCTGGGCATTGCGCCGCACAGATCCGCCCCGGATGGCGGCCGTGCTGCGCGTGCTGGCCGACACGCTCCGCGCCGTGGCGACCGTGCTGCAGCCGTTCATGCCGGACTCGATGGCGCGGATGCTGGATCAGCTCGGCGTGCCGCCGGAGGCGCGGGATTTGGCCGCGCTCGAACTGCCGCTGGCGGACGGCACGCCGCTTCCCGAGCCGCGAGGCGTGTTCCCGCGCTACATCGAACCCACGGCCTAGTGTTCTGATGCTGATCGATTCCCACTGTCACCTCGACTATTTCAGCGATGCCGAGCTACCTGGCATCCTGCAACGGGCCGCCGAGGCGGGCGTGGCCGAGATGGTGACGATCGGCACGCGGCTTGACCAGGCTGCGGCGGCGAAGGCGCTCGCCGGGGCGCATCCGGGGCTCTGGTGCACCGTCGGCGTGCATCCCCATCACGCGGGCGACGCCGCCGTACCGGCCCCCGAGGTCATCGCCGGGTTGACCGAGCACCCCAAGGTGATCGGCATCGGCGAGTCCGGGCTGGACTATTTCTACGACAAGGCGCCCCGGGACGTGCAGCAGGCTAGCTTTCGCGCCCATATCCGCGCCGCCCGGCTGGCCGCCGTGCCGCTGGCGATCCACGCCCGCGACGCCGACGACGACATCGCGGGAATCCTGCGGGATGAACGCGATACCGGGGGTGAGTTCGCGTTCCTTCTGCACTGCTTCAGCTCCGGCCGGGCGCTCGCGGAGACCGCCGTGGAATTGGGCGGATATGTCAGCTTCTCCGGCATCCTGACCTTCCCGCGCTCCGAGGCGCTGCGCGAGATCGCCCGCGACCTGCCGGCGGACCGGCTGCTGGTGGAGACCGACGCACCGTACCTGGCACCCGTCCCGTTTCGCGGGAAGCGCAACGAACCGGCCTGGAGCGCGCATACGGCGACGGTGCTGGCCCAGGTTCGCGGGCTCGATATCGCGGCGATCGCCGACCTGACCACCGCCAATTTCCGCCGCCTGTTCCGTAAAGCGGCCTGAGCCGGAT
>DATIMU010000233.1:0-2902 GCA_035475015.1 Acetobacteraceae bacterium | reverse complement strand
GAGCCCGGCACCGCGCGGCTGGAGGAGTCCGTCGCCGCCTATCGCGCAGCGCTGGAAGGGTTCGATGGACCGCAGGCGGAGAGCTACCGCGCCGTCGTGCGGTTCAACCTCGCCCTGGCCGAGCGCCGGCTCGGCGAGCGGGCGTGAGGCTCAGATGAACTGGCCGCGCAGGAAGCCGAGCGCCGGCAGCGGTTTCCACGAGCGGGGCAGGTCGGCCCGCCGGATCGGCGCGACGCTGTAGCGCGGCACCGCTTGGCGGCAGCTTTGCAGGAACCCGGCATACGCGCGCACTTGCTGCTCGCGCCAAGCTCGGTCGGCGAGCGCCGCCATCCGGTTGGGGTAGATGTCGGCCACCCGATTGGTGCGGCCGACCGAGGCGACCACGGCCCAGAGCGTATCCTCGGTCGCGCGGGTCAGGCTGACAACCTCGTTCATCCGTGCCGTCTGGCCAGCATGAAGGCTCCGTCACACGCTGCCGCCGGCCCCGTCACGCGGAACCCGGTAGGCCTGATCGCGCCATGATACCGCTCCCAGCGGCCGAGGCCAGTCCGGTCTTTTCGTGAGAACCCCGAGAGGCTCGTTCACGCCCTCTTGACGGCGGCGCGCCCGGCCAACAAACCTCTCTGTAACAGGGAGGCTCCAATGACCGCATCCATCGGCCGCCGCACGGCGCTGTCGCTGCCGCTCGCCGCACTCGCAGTCTCGGCGGGGCGCGCGCGGGCGCAGCAGAAGGAGCCGTTCCGTTTCGGCGCGCTGATGCCGACCACCGGGCCGGAAGCGGGGTACGGCCTCGACTTCGTCAAGACCTACGAAATGGCGGTCAAGGACATCAACGACAAAGGCGGCGTCAACGGCCATCCGCTCGAGATGCTGGTGCTCGACACGCAGGCCAAGCCCGAGATCGCGATCAACGCCGCCAACAAGCTGATCGACGTCGACAAGGTGCCGCTCATCATCACCGCGTGGAGCTCGGTGGTGAAGGCGGCGGCGCCGATCGGCAACCGGACCAAGACGCTCGAACTCAACATGGGCGCCAACTCGCCCGACATCGCCAATCTCGGCGACTACGTCTACACGGTGTTTCCGCTCGCCGAGGTCGATGTCACCGCGCTGGCGAAATACACCTACGCAAAGCTCGGCAAGAAGCGCGCGGCGGTGCTTTACATCAACAACGACACCGGCATCGGCGGCGCCAAGATCTACCGCGACGTGTTCACCGCCGCCGGCGGCGAGGTGGTGGCGTTCGAGGGCTACGATCCGAAGGCGACGGATTTTACCGGGGTTCTGCTGAAGGCGCGCGTCGGCAATCCGGACGTGGTGCACATCCACGGCCTGTCGGAGCTGCCGCAGGTGATCGCGCAGATGCGCCAGCTCGGGATGCAGCAGCAGATCACCAGCTACTCCGCCGGCTACAACCCGAAAATTCTGTCGCAGCTCGGGCCGGCGGCCGAGGGGCTGATCGTGACCTCGCTCGCGCCGACCTCCGCGGCCAATCCGAACGTCGCCAAGCTGCTGGAGCTGTGGAAGCAGGTCGGGCGCTTCCCCAACGGGCTGCCGTATCTGCAATATGCCTGGGATTCCACCGTGGTCGTGGCGCAAATCTATGGCTGGGTGGACAAGAACGGCTTGCCGCTGACCGGCGAGAACTGCCGCAAGGCGCTGCTGGCGATCCGCGAGTTCGACCTGCCGATGACCGGCAAGCTGGTCATCAAGGACGACCATCGGATCGACAAGCCGGTCTATCTCTATGTGGTGAAGGACAACAAGTTCGTCCTGCTCGACACCGTCGCCTGAATAGGCGCCGACGCATGACGAGAATCCTGAACTGATGACCGATCCCGTCATACTGCTGCAGATCCTGTGGACCGGGATCGCGATGTCGTCGTACTTCGTGTTGTTCACGGTGGCCTTCGCGTTGACCCTGAAGGTCGAGAAGCTGTGGAACTTCGCGCAGGCCGGGCTGATGGGCATTGCGTTCTACGCGATGTTCTACACGCTCAACGCAGCGCACTGGCCGCCCTGGCTCGGCGTCGGCGCGGCGGTCGTGCTCACCGCGCTGGTGTCCGTCGCCGTCGAGGTTTGGGCCATCGCGGTGCTGCGGCGGCGGCATTCCAGCGGGCTGATCTTCTTCATCTTCACGCTGATCTTCTCCCAGCTCGTCGCCTTCGTGCTCACCCTGATGTTCGGCACCGAGCCGGAGACGATCTTTCCGAGCGTGATGTCGCCGGTGCGGATCATCGGCGGCGTCGCGGTGAGCGACTGGGATCTGCAGGCGATCGGCGTGACCCTCGCGCTGCTCGCGGTGCTGTATTGGCTGATCCGCCACACGCGCGACGGCCAGTTCATGCTGGCGGTGGCCGACAACGACAAGCTGGCCGAGATCTACGGCATCAGCGCCAAGCGTGCCTATCTGCTGTCCGGCATCGTCGCCGCCGTGCTGATCTGCGCCGGGGTCTATCTGTACGGCACGCGCGCCGGCGTGACGCCGGACGTGCCGATCGGCCTCGTCTTGACGGCGGTGATCGCGACCCTGGTGGGCGGGCTCGGGCGGATCTTTTCCGCGGCCATCGCGGCGGTCGGGCTGGCGCTGATGCAAAGCTTCAGCATCCTGTTCATCCCCGCGAAGTGGCAGGCGCTGCTGCTGTATTTCGTGCTGTTCTTCGCACTCGTGCTGTTCCCGCGCGGCATTCCGGTGTGGCGCATCCGCCGCGCCAAGCCGCTGGCGCCGGTGCCCGTGACGCAGGCGGGGGGCTGAGCCGATGGAGTATCTCGCCAGCGCCGGAATGCTCATCGGCATCTACATAATCCTCGCCGCCAGCTACAACCTCATCATCGGCTATGGCGGGCTGAACACCATCGCCCACCCGATCTTCTTCGCGCTCGGCGCCTACACGGCGGCGCT
>DATIMU010000232.1:0-2278 GCA_035475015.1 Acetobacteraceae bacterium | reverse complement strand
CGACGAGATCGGCGACATGCCGCCCGAGGCGCAAACGCGCCTGCTGCGCGTGCTGCAGGAGGGCGAGTTCACCTCGGTCGGCGGCCGCCAGCTCATCAAGGCCAACGTGCGGATCATCGCCGCGACGCATCGCGACCTGCGTCAGGCGATCCGCCAGGGCCAGTTCCGCGAGGATCTGTTCTATCGGCTCAACGTCGTGCCGATCCGCCTGCCGCCGCTGCGCGAGCGGGTGGAGGATATCCCGCCGCTGGCCAACCACTTCCTCGAACGCGCGCGCGAGGACGGGTTGCCGGCCAAGACGCTCGACCAGAGCGCCGTCGACCGGCTGAAGACGCATCGCTGGCCGGGCAACGTGCGCGAGCTCGAGAACCTGATGCGCCGGCTCGCCGCCCTCTGCCCGGACGAGACGATCGGCGGGGCGGTGATCGCCGCCGAACTCGCCGAGGCCGCGCCGCACCCCGACGAGCCGCAGCCATCGGCGCCCGTGACGGCCGCGCCGGAGGCGCTGGCCCAGGCGGTGGAGCGCCACATCAGGCAATTCCTGGCCGCCCACGCCGACGGCCTCACGCCGTCCGATATCTACGACCGGGTGATCGCCGAGGTCGAGCGGCCGCTGATCCAGATGACCCTTTCGGCCACCAGGGGGAACCAGATCAAGGCCGCCGCGATGCTGGGTCTCAACCGCAACACGCTGCGCAAGAAGATCCGCGATCTCGATATTCCGGTGATTCGGGGATTGTCATGAACCAGGCCCAATGCTCCGCGACAAGGCAAGCGGCAGCCCTCACCCTGCCCCTCTTTCACGAGGGGAGACGGAAGGAGGTCGCTTGAACGTTCTACCGAACCGGTCGGCCCTGACGCCGACGCCGAACGATCCGCCGGAAGAGGACCAGCCGCCGACCGCGCCGGGCGTCCGCTCGGTATTCCGCCGCCTCGGCAACATCCTGTTCGGCAAGGTGGTCACGCTGGTGCTGGCGGCGATCGCGCTGGCGCTCGGCATCGCCACCTTCGTCCTGCTGGCCCGCGGCTCGCCGTTCGGGCCGCAGCAGGGGGTCGGCGTGGGCATGGTGCTCGCCAACCTCTCGGTGCTGCTGCTGCTCGGCGCGGTGCTCGCGGGGCGGCTCACCCGGGTATGGGTCGAGCGGCGGCGCGGCTCGGCCGGCGCCAAGCTGCACGTCCGCCTGGTGATGCTGTTCAGCGTGGTGACGGTGGCACCCACCATCGTCATCGCCGTGTTCGCCACGGCGTTCTTCCATTTCGGCATCCAGGCCTGGTTCAACGACCCGGTGCGTGCCGCGCTGAACGAATCGCTGCAGGCCTCGCGCGGTTACCTCGAGGAGCACGAGAACAACATCCGCGCCGTCGCGCTCGAGATGGCCGCCGACATGACCCGCGCCGGGGCGCTGCTCTCCGCCGACCCCGATACGTTCGGCCAGTTCCTCGCCAACCAGACGGCGCTGCGCGGCCTCACGGAGGCGGTGATCTACGAGCCCGTGACCGGCCAGGTGATGGCCTCGGCCGGCGTGCTGGCGGGGCTCGCCGCCGAGCCGCCGCCGGCCTGGGCCACCGAGCGCGCCCGCACCGGCGACGTCGCCGTGGTGCCGGGCGGCGACCACACTCGGGTGCGCGCCGTGGTCGAGCTCAATTCCACCCCCTCGCTGATGCTGATGATCGGCCGGCCGATCGACCCGCAGATCCTCGATCACATGGTCAGCACCGAGACGGCGGTCGCCGAGTACGAACGGCTCGACCAGAACCGCTCCTGGCTGCAGATCGCCTTCGCCTGGATTTTTGCGCTGTTGGCGCTGATCGTGCTCTCGGCGGCGGTACTGATCGGGTTGGTGATGGCGAACCAAATCGCCCGCCCGATCGGACGGCTGATCCACGCCGCCGAACGGGTGCGCGGCGGCGACCTCGCGACCCGCGTGCCGGAGGCGGCGAGCGAGGACGAGATCGCCGGCCTGTCGCGCGCCTTCAACCGCATGACCGGCCAGCTCTCCGCCCAGCGCGCGGAGTTGATGGAGGCGTACAGCCAGATCGACGAGCGCCGGCGCTTCACCGAGGCGGTGCTGTCCGGCGTCTCGGCCGGCGTGATCGGGCTCGACGCCAAGGGCCGCGTCGAGCTGCCCAACCGCGCCGCCGGATTGCTGCTCGGGATCGACCTGATGGCCGCGATTGGGCGGGATCTTGCCGAACTCGTGCCGGAGTTTTCCGATCTCGTCCACGGCGCGATGGCGACCCCTGACCGGGCGCTCACGGAAGAAGTCCGCATCGGGCC
>DATIMU010000231.1:0-5313 GCA_035475015.1 Acetobacteraceae bacterium | reverse complement strand
TCGGCATCTTCATACGCGGAGATTCCCCAGATCCGCCGCCGTGTCTACATCGTGGAGCCTGCGCAGAAACGTGACGCGCCGGCCGCGGAAGTTCGCCAGCGTGTCGGCGAGCGCGTGCTCGCTCGACCAGCGCACGCGGCGGAACGGTCTTGCCGGCCGTCTTGGCGACAATGCCACCAGCCAGTAGCCACCATCCTCGGCGGGGCCGAACGCCGCGTCGCTGTGGCCGAGCGCGCGGAACGCCGAAGCCAGATCGGCTGCGCCGGCAGCGGGGATGTCGCTGCCGATGATGGCGACCCGGCCGCGCGGGAAGCGGGCGCACACATGGTGCATCCGCTGTCCGAGATCACCGCCGCCCTGCGCGATCCGCCGCAGCCGGACCGGGAGCCGGAAGCCGGCGCGATCGGGCGTGACCGCGAGCAGCGTGCGAAACCGACGATCCGCGGCCAGCGCGCGCACCAGCCGGATCAGTGTCTCGTGGTGGAAGCGCAGCGCCGCCCGGTCGCCGATGTCGCGCGCCAGCCGCCGCTTCACGGCGCCGAGGCGGGGCGCGCGCGCGAACACGATCACCGTGTCCCTCATGTGTAGAGCCGGGCGATGAAGCGAGGCGGCACGCGGGCGAAGTACAAGCTCAGGCAGGCGAGATTGCGCAGCGAGCGCCGGCGCCAGCCATCGCGCTCCCATTTCGCCGCCGAGGTGACGGCGGGCACGTCCAGCGGCACCAGCCGGCGCCGCCCGATGCGCCGCACCAGGTCCACGTCCTCCATCAGCGGCAGCGGCCGGACCCCGCCGATCCGCCGCAGCAGGTCGCGATGGACCAGCAGCCCTTGATCCCCATACGGCAGGGCGAGAACCCGGCAACGCCAGGCGACCAGGCGCTCCAGGCGGCGCGCGCGCGGATCGTCGCTGGCGAGGACGAAGCGGAAATACGCCGCCCGCTCCGGCCCTGCCCGCATATGTTCGGCAACCTGCCTCCGCCAGTCGGCGCCAAGTTCGGTGTCGGCGTGCAGCAGCAGCAGCCACGGACCGGCCGCCTCCGACACGCCAGCCGCGATCTGCGCCCCTCGCCCGCGCGGCGCGGCAATGACGCGCGCGCCAAGCGAGGCGGCAAGCTGCGGCGTTCCGTCGTCGCTGCCGCCATCCGCGACGATGATCTCCGCCACCGGGCAACCAGCCACCGAGGCGAGCGTCCGGCCGAGCGATCGAGCCGCGTTCAAGGTCGGGACGACGACGCTTAGCAAGAATTTGTTCTCTTAATGTTCTTGACCCATCATGCCCAGCCCGCCACTCTTCCAGTCAGGTTTTGGTGGATTCCAGACCGGCGTTCCGGTCGGCGTTAAGGATTGAACGGAAAGGGAACAAGATCATGGGTGACCTTGCCGGGTACGACAAGCGGGCCGGGTCTGACAAGCAGGCAAACCTCGACCGGGACGCGCTCGCAGCGCTCGAGATGGCGGGCACCCCGGAGCCGGAGGCGTCGGCTCCGGTCCCGTCGCTGGCGCGCAAGGGCCGGGGTGCCACCGGCAATCCCGCGGTGCGCTTCGACAAGCAGAGCGGCGCGCCGTTCGATGACGGCTGGGAGACGCTCTCGACCGAGTTCGCCGAGCTGCCGCCGCTGCCCACCACGCTCACGCGCGACGCCTCGCGCTCGGCCATCAGCTGGAACACCAGCCCCGATCTCGGCTTCGACCGCGCGGTGAACCCCTATCGCGGCTGCGAGCACGGCTGCATCTATTGCTACGCGCGGCCGACGCACGCCTATCTCGGCTACTCGCCCGGGCTCGATTTCGAGACCAAGCTGACCTTCAAGCCGGAGGTGGCGGAGCTCTTGGAGGCGGCGCTGCGCAAGCCGGGCTACACCGCGCGCACGCTCGCACTCGGCACCAACACCGACCCCTACCAGCCGGTCGAGCGCACCCTGAAGCTGACGCGCGCGGTGCTGGAGGTGCTGGACCGCTTCAACCATCCGGTCAGCATCGTGACCAAGTCGGCCGGCGTGCTGCGCGACCTCGACATCCTCAAGCGCATGGCGGAGCGCCGGCTGGCGCGCGTCTATCTCTCGGTCACAACGCTCGATCCGGCGCTGGCGCGCAAGATGGAGCCACGCGCCGCCACGCCCGCGCGCCGGCTGCAGGCGATCGCCGAGCTCTCCCGCGCCGGCGTGCCGGCGGGCGTATTGGCCGCCCCGATGATCCCTGGCCTCAACGACGCCGAGATGGAGAAAATCCTCGAGGCCAGCGCGCGCGCCGGGGCGCGTCACGCGGGCTACGTGCTGCTGCGCCTGCCGCACGAGCTGCGCCAGATGTTCGAGGCGTGGCTCGACGAGCATTTCCCCGACCGCGCCAAGCACGTCCTGAGCCTGATCCGCCAGACCCGCGCCGGCGCGCTGAACGAGGCGCGCTTCCACCATCGCTTCTCGGGCAGCGGCGTCTATGCCGACCTGCTGCTCCGCCGCTTCACCCGCGCCGCCCGGCAATGGGGCCTCGACGAGGCGCGCGAGGGGTTGGACACGGCCAGCTTCGCGGTTCCCACGGCCCGCGACGGGACGCCCGAGAGGCAGATGTCCCTGTTTTGACCGGCCCGGCCTGTCGGAATTCTTTACACTTTTCGTCGGGCGTCCGGTGGCGAGGGGCGTAACCGACTGAAGGGATTTGTATATTTTATTAGGCACGGCTATTGCTTTTGGGACGGTTGTGATACGCAACCGGAGGTTATAGTCATGTTTCACAAGCATCTTATCGCGGCTGTGGTAGGGCTCCCGATCGCTCTTTCGGCGTATTCCGCCAACGCGATTCCGGTGAGCTTCAGCTCCAACGGGTCATTCGCGAACCCGACCGGCTGCTCCGCGATTTCCCCCGCCTGCACCGTCAATAGCGGTGGAAACCGGCTGATCCTGGGAACGGACATGTTCATCTTCTGGCCCGTCCCGCCATACAGCACGCTGACCGCGGTCGATTTCGGGACCAGCACGACGACGCCGCAGAACGACATCAGGATCGGCGAGATCGACTGGACCAACGTCCCGACGACGAATACGGACAAGAACTTCAACGACAAATACTCTCTGGCGCTCAGCTTCACCGCGCCGGGCGTGACGACGGTCACATCGACCATGAACCTCAACATCCGGCAGCCCACCAATCCACCCGGAGACAGCATCACCCAACTGGTGCTTTCCGCGCTGGCGCCGTTCGACATGACCTTCAGCGGGCTGCGGGTGTCGGACGTGAAATTCGTCCTGGGCGACGCGGGTTCCGGCAGCACCTTCAATGCCGCCACCGGCAAGTGGTACAACCCCGAACACAACACGTCCAAGCTATACATCACCGCCGACTTCACGGCCGTTCCCGAGCCGGCTTCGCTCGCGATGCTGGGCGTCGGCCTGCTGGGGTTGGGCATAACGCGCCGGCGCCAGAAGCACGCATAAGCCAACCCGACCAATACCCCGTCTCGGCGGCGTCCATGTGGCGCCGCTTTTTTTGCCGGCTCCGGCACGACAGGCGGGATGTCGCTATACTTGGCCTGAATGAGCATTCTCGCACATTCCGCCCTGTACGCGCTCGACCTCGCTGGCCTGCTGAAGCTGCTTCTGATCTCGCTGGTGGCGGGGATCGGCATCTCCGCCGTCGGTCCCGGCGGCGTGTTCATGACGATCGGGCTCTACGCCTTCACCGCACTCTCGCCGTCGGTGGTCGCCGGCACCGCGATCGTCACGCATGTCGGCACCGGCCTAGTCGGCACCGCGGCCTATCTGCGCTCCGGCCACTTCCGTCGTTGCGCGACACGGCGGATCGCGGTGATCCTGTGCGCCACCGCCTGCCTCGGCATCCCGGCGGGCATATGGATCAACGCGCATGTTTCCCGGCAAGGCTTCGGGGTGCTGCTCGGCATCCTGACCGCCGCGATCGGTGCTCTCGTCTGCTATCGACAATGGCCGCGCCGCGCGCCGGGCAGCGCGCCTGACAGCACACCGGGCACGGGGGCCGGTGCGGCGCGGCGCGCGCTGCCGGATGTGAAAACGGCGCTGATCGGCCTCGGCGTCGCCGTCGCCGCTTCGCTGTTCGGCATCGGCGGGCCGATGCTGTGCGTTCCGCTGCTGGTCGCCGCCGGGGTGCCGATGCTGCCGGCGTTGGCGGCGGCGCAGGCGCAATCGGTCGTGGGCTCCGGCTTCGGCGCCCTGGGCTACGCGCTGCAGGGCGCCATCGACTGGCCGATGGCGGTGTTCATCGCCATTCCGCAGATGCTCGGCGTGATCGTCGGCTGGAAGATCGCCCACGCCGTGCCGGCACGCGGCCTGGCCTTCGCACTCGCCTTCACGCTGATCGGGCTGGCGCCCTACCTGGCGCTCGGCGGCAGCTGACCCGCCTCGCCCGCGATCGGCTCGAAGCGCCCGGTATCCGGATTGCGCACCAGCAAGCGGCCGCTGGCGACGCCGAAATAGGCGCCGTGCAACTGGAGCTTGCCGCGCTCGACCAGGATGCGCACACAGGGGAAGCTCATCAGGTTGCGCAGGCTGAGCTCGACCGAGGCGAATTCGAGCCGTCGCAGATAGTCGCCGCCGTTGTCCCGCGGGCGTGGGCCGAGCTCGGCGGCGGCCGGGGCGATCTGCGACATCCAACGGCCGATGAAGTCGCCAGGCGACAGCGGCTCCTGCTCGTCGGCGAAGGCGCGGATGCCGCCGCAGAAAGCGTGGCCGAGCACCACGACGTGCTTCACCCGCAGCGCCTGTACGCCGAATTCCAGGGCCGCGCTGGTGCCGTGCTGGAACTCGCGATCCGCCTCGTAGGGCGGCACCAGGTTGGCGACATTGCGCATCACCAGCAGTTCGCCCGGCGCGGCATCGAAGATGACCTCCGGCGAGACGCGCGAATCGACACAACCGAACACCATGATCTCGGGCCGCTGCCCGGCCTCGGCCAGCATCTCGTAGCGCGTTCGCTCGCGGGCGAAGCGGCCGCTGAGGAAGGCGCGATGTCCTGCGATGAGCCTGTCGGGAAAGATGGGACTGGCCTCCATTCGCGATGCGGCGACCGCAATAGCAGGCTTGATCGGCCATACCAAACCGCCATGACGGCACGCCCGGCCGACGAAGAACCTGTCGGCCTTTTAACGCATTGCCAAGAACCCGGTAGTGGATCGCGGGCCTACATTCGAGTGGTCGGATGGATATTCGGGGAGGTCGGTCGATGCGCAAACCCAATCTCGCCACTCTGAGCGTCGCCGCCGCGCTGGCCTTGGCGGGCACCGCCGGCATCGCCGCGGCACAGACCCCGAGCCGCGCCGGCCGGGTGATCGAGGTGCCGCCCGGCGCGG
>DATIMU010000230.1:0-6734 GCA_035475015.1 Acetobacteraceae bacterium | reverse complement strand
AGCCGCCGGACACGTTCACCGAGGCAACCGGCACGCCGTCTTGCCGCACTGTCAGCACACCGGAATTGCGGTCGAGAGTCGCGCGCACCCGGCTCGGATCGAGATCGGTGAAGTCGAGCGTGTCGGCGAAATGGAAGTCGCTCACCATGACGCCGTTGAGCTGCGCCGCCGTGCCCTGGATTTCGTTGCTGCCCGTTCCCGCCGTGATCGTGTCCGCGCCGCCGCCGGTCTGGATCAGGTTGTTGAACACGCTGCCTTGCAGGAACTCGCTCTCGACGGTGCCATTGATCAGGTATTGATGCAGCGGATCGAGCCGGTAGATCGTGGTGCTGAGCGGATCCGCCGATTTCCAGTACGCCGCCGTGTGCACGCCGATGGTCTCGTCGCCAGCGCTGTTGTGGGCCACGTTGTCGTAGACCGTGACGGTGCCGTCCGGGTTGCCGGTGCCCACGATCGTCGTGGTGTGCGGCCCGCCGCTCGCCAGCCATTGCAGGCGCACGACGTCGCCCGGCTGGACGATGGCGCCCCAGTCCTGCACCGGGTTAGGGTCGGAGCCGCGATAGACGATGCGCCAGAAGCCGCCCGAGACGTTGTCGGCGGGGTCCGTGCTGTCGTCGTCGAACGGCATGACCGCGCCCGCGCCGGCCGCCACGTTGTCGGCGATCCAGTTGCAGTTGTTGGTGTTCAGGACGCCCGCGTAGACCGTGTTGTAGCGGTACGCCGAGGATACCATGTCCGCGGGATCGGGCCGGCCGAACCTGGTGCCCGAGCCCGGCACGCCCGCGACCGGCCTCGCGTCGCCGGTCTGCGGCGCCAGGACCGATGGGTCCACCGTCCAGATATTGTAGTCGATGTTCTGGGCCGGCTGGTTGCTGGCATCGACCGCGTTCGTCACCGTGAAGGACGCGGTGCGGACGATGCTGTTGCCCTCATAGAAGCTGACATTGCCGATGTCGCCGGCGCTCACGACGGTCGGGCCGGTGACCGGCGTGCCGCCGATCATCCAGTAGGAATTTTCCGGCGGTCCGTTCGGTCCCTGCTGCCAATAGGATTCGGTCGGCATCTGCCGGAACGGCCCCGACAGCGTGTAGCTGGCGTACTGCGTCGGGACCGCGCCGAATGCCTGGGTCAGCAAATCCGCGAACGGGATCAGCGCGCCCGTCGTGCCGACCGCCGCAAAGGGCAGGGATTCCTGCACCGTCACCAGGCCTTGCGGCTGGTAGGTGACGCGCGCGCCGCCCTGGCCGTCGGCGGACAGGATGAAATCCCGCGCCCCGTTGCCAGCCGGGTCACTGACGTTCAGGGTGGCGAGCGGCGTGCCGCCGGGCGTCTCGCCGGCGTAGAGCGTCAGCGTGCCGATCGTGAAGTTGCCGCTCTGGTAGGTGAACGAACGCGCCTGCGTATTCGGCAACTCGATCCGGTCGCCGGGCCCGAACATGCCGACCAGCCCGAGGAAGGTCGCGGGGTCGGTGAGCACGAGCCGCCCGCCGTCATCGAGGAAGTTGACCTGCTGCGCCGTGCCGACGGCGCCATCGACGCTGACGACGCCCTCCGCCTCGATCTCGATGTCGCCGAAGCCATCGAGCTGGAGCCCGCTTGCGAGATGCAGGGTACCGTCGGTCTGGATGACCCCGTCATTGGTCACCTGGTCGCCGGTGAGTTCGAGGACGCTCCCCTGGCTGACCGCTATCAGGCCGGGGCCGGGATTGCTGCCGGCCGCCGTGATCTTGAAATCGTCGCTCGTGCCGTCGCCCTGGCTGCGAATGGTGAAGACGCGGTCCGGCCCCTGCACGACGATGCTGCCCACCAACGCGGTGGTGCCATAGAGGTCGAGGTTGACGGTCGGCGATACACCGGAGACAGGCGTCTCGCCGACCGCGGTGATCTCGGTGCCAAGGCCGAAGGTCTCGTCGGTCGCCTGCAGGCTGGCGGTCGCGGTGCTGGCGATGGCGCCGAGCCGGATCTTCTCGCCGAGGATCGGCCCGAACGAGGTGCTGTCGGTGGCGGCGATGATCGGGTTGCCGTCGAGCACGACGACCTGATCGCCGGATTGCGGGAAATTCGCCGGATCGGGTGGCAGCGTCGTCCAATTGCCCGCAATGAACCAGTCGCCGATGGTGCCCGGTATCCAGGTTCTCGTCGCCATTCCGAAGTTTTCCCCGTCGTGCGGTGGCGATGATCGCCAAAACACAACCAGGACTTTAGAAACTGTTCGGCAATACGCGCAAGTGGCCGCTCATTCCGCGGGCTGCATGATGGTTCCGAGCTCGACCGAGGTGATCGGTTGCGGGCGGATCAGCACGAGGTAGATCAATGCCGAGACCAGCCCGATCGCGGCGCTGACCAACAGCGCGGGCACGAAGCTGCCGGTCGCCTGCACGATGAAGCCGGTGATCGTGGGGGCCAGCGCGCCGCCGAGATAGCCGCCGAAATTCTGGATCGAGCCGAGCGAGGCGGTGCAGTTCGAGGGCGCCGCCACGCTCGCCAGCGCCCAGGACATGCCGCTCGCGCAGGCGCCGAACATCAGCGCGGCGGAGATCGCGGCGACGGCGACGATATCACTCGCGGCCTCGGCGGCGACCGCGGTGAACGCCGCCATGCCGAGCAGCCCGACGATCACCGGCAACTTGCGGCTGTTGACCGGCGTGAGGCCGGCGCGCATCAGCCGGTCGGCGATCCAGCCGCCGCCGACGCTGCCGACCACCCCGAAGGCGAACGGAATGGCCGCGACGAGGCCGGTCTTCGGGATCGACATGTGGCGCTGGATCTCGAGATAGCCGGGCAGCCAGGCGAGATACAGCCAGCCCATGTAGACGATGCCGAAGAAGCCCAGCACCAGCCCCCAGGTGGTGCGGAAGCGGAACAGCCCGCCCCACTCGCGAAAGGTGATGCGGTGCGCCACCGGCGCTTCCTCGCTCTCGGTCAGATACTGCCGCTCCTCCTCGTCGAACGGCGTCTCGGCGGCGTCGCGGTAGATCAGGAACCACACGGCGGCGACCACGATGCCGACGATCCCCATCGCGATGAACATCCAACGCCAGCCGAGCGCGATCATCAGGCCGGTGAGAATCGGCGGGGCGATGGCCGGGCCGAGCGACGAAGTACAGTTCCAGATGCCGGTGGGCAGTCCGCGATCGCGCACGTTGTACCAGTCCCGCACCACCCGCACGGCCGACGAGAACATCGGCGCCTCACCCAAGCCGAGGAACACGCGCGCGATGGAGAACTGCCAGAAGCTGGTCACGAAGCCGGCGGCGGCCTGCGCGACCGACCACAGGGCAAGCCCCGCGCTGAGCAGCCGATGCGGCCCCACCCGGTCGACCAGCGCGCCGCCCGGCAATTGCGCGAAGGCGTAGGCCCACAGGAAGGCCGACAGCAGCAGGCCCATATCCGCGATGGACAAGCCGAGCTCCTGGCGGATCAGCGGGTTGGCGATGGAGAGGGTGGAGCGATCGAGATAGTTCAGCGTCCCGGCGACCACCAGCATGGTCAGCGCCGAGCGCTGCGCGCGCCTGACACGGTTTGGCGCGTGGGTTCGATCCATCCGATTTCCTCCCGATCCTCAAGTATCCGCGTATGCAGGATCGGGCAGGGTTCCAGTCGAGGCAATCGCCGACGGCCGCTCTAGCGTCCCGTTCCAAGCGGGACTGTTACCCAGTGCTGGCCGTCGTTCTTCTGCACCAGCAGCAATGCGTTGCGATGCCCGAGCGCGCCCGCAGCGGCCAGCCCTTTCGCCAGCTGATCGGCCGTGGCGACCGGCGCGTCGCGGATCTTGAGGATGACGTCTCCGGCCGCGAGGCCGCGCCCCGCGCTCACGCTGTTCGGCGTCACCTCCTCTACCAGCACGCCGGAAACCTCCGCCGCCAGCTTGTATTTGATGCGCGCCTCCTTGCTGATCGGCCCCAGGCGCAGGCCGAGCGCCACCGGATCGGTGCTGCCCGCCGGCGCGACGGCAGGGACGGCCGCGGTCTTGGTGGCCGCCGCCGGTTCCTGCGGCCATTCCTGCACCGTCACCGATACGCTCCGCTCCCGCCCGTCGCGCCAGACGGTGAGCGATGCCGGCTGCCCGGTCGGGGCCTCGGCGATCATGCGCGCCAAGGCCCGGTTGTCCTTCGGCACCTGGCCGTCGAAGCGCAGCACCACGTCGCCCTCCGCGAGCCCGGACGCGGCGGCGGGGCTTTTGGGTTCCGTGCCGGCGACGATGACGCCGCGCGCCGGCGCCAGCCCGATCGCCTCGGCGATCTCCGACGTGACGTCCTGCGTGCGCAGCCCGATCCAGCCCGGACGCAACTGGCCGAACCGACGCAGCCGGTCGATCGCAAACTGCACGTCGCGCGCCGGGATCGCAAAACCGATGCCGATCGAGCCGCCGGTCTCGGTCGGCGAGAAGATCGCCGTGTTGACGCCGATCACCTCGCCGCGCGAGTCGAACAGCGGGCCGCCGGAATTGCCGTGGTTGATCGCCGCGTCGGTCTGGATGAAGTCGTCATAGGGCGAGATCAGGATGTCGCGGTTGAGCGCGCTGACGATGCCCGAGGTGACGGTCTGCCCGACGCCGAGCGGGTTGCCAATCGCGAACACCTGGTCGCCGACGCGAACCTTGTCGCTGTCGGCCCAGCGGACCGTCGGCAACGGCTTGTCGAAGTCGACCTTGAGCAGCGCGATGTCGATGATGGTGGCCGTGCCGATGATCCGGGCCGGCAAGGTCGAGCCGTTCTGCAAGGTCACCGCGACCTGCAGCGCGCCGTCGACGACGTGGCGATTGGTGACGATTATTCCCGACGCATCGACGATGAAGCCGGAGCCGTAGAACTGCGTGAGGTGCGGCTCGGGCGGGGTGGTCTGTCCCGGAGTCGGCGCGTCGGTCTTCATCTTGGTCATCGAGATGTTGACCACGGCCGGCAGGACGCGGCTGAGGCGGTGCGCGCGGCCGAACGGGATCAGGTCGAGCAGGCGTTCCGCGCGCGCGGCGTCCGGCGCGCCGACCAGCGGGACGAGAAGCCCGATGCACAGCAGCAGCGCACGGCCCACTCTCAGACGCACGGGCCGGTGTCCCCGAACCGCGGCCGACCCATACGAGCCGACGGCCGCGCGGCTGACCCCTGGCCAGCCGCGCGACCGTCGCTCCGTCCCGTCACGTCGATCGCTTGCCTAGGCGGCGCCGCGCAAAGTTACTTGCACGGGGCCGCGATGCCGGCGACCTGCTGCGGCGCGCCGCGCGCCTCGGCCTGCGCGAGTTGCGGCCGTCCGGCTTCGGCTTGCGCCATCTGCGGCCGTCCAGCTTCGGCCTGTGCCATCTGCGGCCGTGCGGCCTCGGCCTGCGCCATCTGCGGCCGTGTGGCCTCGGCCTGCGCCATCTGTGGGCGTGGGGTTTCGGCCTGCGCCATCTGTGGGCGCGGGGTCTCGGCTTGCGCCATTTGCGGGCGTGGCGTCTCGGCCTGCGCGGTCTTGGCGCATCCGGCTTGGGTCTGGGCCATCGCCGGCAGGGACAGGATCGTCCCCAAGGCCAATCCGATAGTCAGAAGTCTCGCATTCACTGGCTCTCTCCCTGGTGATGAGACGAAGCGGCAGCGATCGTCCGGGCCATTCTTGGCCCTTACCCGGAGCTTCACTGTGACACAGGGCGTTTGTATCGCATAGAGAATATTGGTATGAGTTTGTCTCATCAATGACCTCCGGTTCGCGTGGCGAGCCCGCGGACGCGGCCCCTGACCGCGCGGGCCGCCCGCGACGGGTCACATCGGGGATGGCCAAGCATGAGCATGGTCGAGGCGCTGGGATATGTCGGCGTGATCCTTGTCGTCGCCACCAATCTCATGAAGACGATGATCCCGCTGCGGGCCTTGGCGATCACCGCCAACCTCGCCTTCGCCGGGTATTTCTACATGCACGCGCTCTATCCGAGCTGCCTGCTGCAGGTTCTGCTGCTGCCGATCAATGGCTATCGGCTCCGCGAGATGGTCCAGCTGACCCGCCGCGTCTCGCAGGCCTCACGCGGCGATACCATGACCTGGCTGCAGCCCTTCATGCGCCGCCGTCGCTACCGGCGGGGCGATGTCCTGTTCGCCAAGGGCGACGTTGCCAAGGAAATGTTCTTCGTCGTGAGCGGCCGCTACCGCGTGACGGCGCTGGGGGTCGACCTGCTGCAGGGCGAGGTGTTCGGCGAGCTCGGACTGCTGGCGCCCGAGCATCTCCGCACGCAAACCATCGAATGCGTGGAGGACGGCGATTTGCTGGTCATCAGCTACGCCCAGGTCAAGGAACTCTATTACCAGAATCCGGAATTCGGCTTCTACTTCCTCCGCCTGGTCGCGGGGCGCCTGTTCACCAACCTTGAAGGCCTAGAGCGCCGGTTGGCCGAGCTTTCCCGCCCGGGCCCGGGGACCGTGCTCACCTGATCCGCCGCCGCTGCAATCGAGGAACCGATCGACATGAGACGCTTGATGTTGCTCACCGCGCTGGCGATCATCGCGCTCCCCCTTGGGCCGGCGCGGGCGGAGCGCTGTCCGAGCCCGGAGACCTACCACGCGCCGCAGCCGGTATTGGCGAAGGAAGCCCTCGTCATCGTCGGCGCGAACGGCAAGCAGCACGTCTTTCAGGTCGAGATGGCGCTCACGCCGGAGCAGCAGGAGATCGGCCTGATGGCGCGCAAATCCGTGCCGGCCGATGGCGGGATGCTGTTCGACATGGGCAACCCTCCCGAGCAGGCGCGGTTCTGGATGTGCAACACCGTG
>DATIMU010000229.1:0-7836 GCA_035475015.1 Acetobacteraceae bacterium | reverse complement strand
CAATGGCGATCGATGTGCCGTCGGCGCCCAGCCGGGGCAGCAAAAACGCGACCTGATGGACGATAAAGCCGACCTGCGCCGAGATCGCCAGGGCGAACGGCGCCGCGAACGACCAGAAATGCGCGCTGCGCAGCCCCTCCGCCTGGCCGGCGATGACGGTCAGCTCCCGGCCCTGGCGCCCCGCCGCCGTACGCCGCGACGCGACCGGCCTCCGGCCGCCTCTGACGGCGACGAGGATCAGCGGGATCAGCACGATCATCAGCGTGCCGGCGACGCCGAGCACGGCGCTGGAAAAACCCGCGCGGGCGCTCAGCGCGACCAACGCCGGCGCCACCGCGAAACCGCCCGCGCTGGCGCCGCACAGCGCGAGGCCGAGGGCGAAGCCGCGCCGCTGGTCGAACCACCCGGCGAGGTTCGTCGCGATCGCGGCGGAGCTCGACCACGCCCAGCCGAACCCCATCACCAGGTCGCACGCATAGAGCTGCCACGGCGTGCCGGCACGGCTCACCCCGATCGCGCCGCCGCCCAGCGCCAGCACGCCGCAGCACAGCACCACGCGCGGCCCGAGCCGCTCGATCGCGCGGCCGACCCAGGGCAGCAGGACGGCGCCGAACAGGAAGGACGCGGTGGTGGCGGTGCCGATCAGCGAGGTCGACCAGCCGTGCGCCTTCTTGAGCTCGGCGAGAAACACCGCCTGCCCGTAGGAGCTGAGCCCCCAGGCCAGCACCGCCGTCCCGAAACACGCCAGGACCACCGGCCAGCCGCGGCGGAACTCGTCCGGGGCGGCATCGACGGAAACGACAGGGACTGGCACCGCGGATCGGTCTTCCGTGCAATTATGTGGGCAAGCTAGGTTCCCCGCCCGGGCCATGTCCATGACGCGGAAACGGGGAAGCGGGACGGAAGCGCCGAACGGGGAGAACAATCGGTGAGACGGCGAAAGCGCGTGACGCTCGTGCTCGGAGCCCTGCTCGCGGTGTTCGTCGCCTACGAGATCCTGACGAGCGTCATCGCCTACACCGATGACGCCTATGTCCGTTCGGATCTGGTGAGCGTGGCGCCACAGGTGACGGGGCAGATCATCGCGGTCCATGTCATCGACAACCAGCCGGTGAAGCGAGGCGATCCGCTGATCACGATCGACCCGGTGCCGTTCCAGCTCGTCATCGCGCAGCGCCAGGCGGAGATCGGCGAGGCAAAGGCACAGATCGCAGCGGACCAGCAGGAGATTGCCGTCGCGCAGGACAACTACAACGCCGCGACGGCGACGGCGCAGTACGCGCAGGAAACCCAGCGGCGCATGGTCTCGCTGAGTTCCACCCAGGACGTCTCCCGCCAGACCCTCGACCGGTCGAACGAACAGCTGCGCGTCGCGCAAGCCGCGCTCGACACGGCGACCGCGCAGACCGTCCGGGCCCGTGCGCAGCTCGCGATGCACCAGGCGGCGCAGGCGCACGCCGAGGCCGAGATGGCCACCGCGCAGTGGCAGCTCGCGCGCACCCATGTCGTCGCCCCGACCGATGGCACGATCAACGCGCTCACCACCCGCGTCGGCGACACCGCGCGCGAGAACGCACCGCTCATCGGCATCGTGGACGCCCACGCCTGGCGGATCATCGCCAACTACAAGCAGGACTACATCCGCGGCTTCCGCGAAGGCGGCACCGCCTGGGTGTGGCTCGACTCCGAGCCCTGGCATTTCCATCGCGGCCGCATCGCGAGCGTCGCCCGCGGCATCAGCCGCGAGCCGGACGCCCTGAAGCTGCTCCCCTACGTGGCCCCCAGCACCGACTGGATACGCCTGCAGCGCCGCTTCCCCGTCACCATCACCCTCGACGGCGCGGACGGGATCACGCTCTACATGGGCGCCGACGCGCGCGCGGTGATCTTCCCGTGATCGGCGCCGCCCGGAAGGCGCTCACCGAACTCGTCGCGTTCGAGGGCCTGCTCACCTCGCTCTGGGCAGACCTCGGGGACATTCGGCCCGCCGGTCCGCGAGCGCGGCAGGCGACGATCACCGCCCTCGCCGTCGGCATCTCTGTGTCATTCGCTCTGCTCGGGCATATGGACATGCCCTGGTGGGCCGGGATCAGCGGCTTCATGTCGGTCCAGGCCACGCGGCCCGGCTCGGTCCAGCGCGTGATCCTCAGGATCGCCGGCACGATCGCCGGGGCCGCGATGGCACTCGTGATCGCGCGTTTTGCCGTTGAGGACCACGTCGCGGGCTCGCTGTTCCTGTTCGTCGCGGCGGCGGTGGGGATGCTCGGCTCGCTCGTGAGCCCATACGCCTATGCCTGGCTGTTCTTCGCGATCACCGCCAACCTCGTCGTCCTGATGTCGATCAACGATCCCGGCTCGACGCTGCACTTGGCCCTGTACAGGGTGGGCGAGGTCACGATGGGCTCGCTCGCGGCGCTGCTGGTGGTAACCGTCTTGGCATCCGACACCCCACCAGCGCCCACCCCGCCCGCGCCCGGCTGGTCTGACCTCCTGGGCGCGCGCTGGCCCGCGGTGCTGCACGCCATCCGCACCGGGATCACCGTGATGCTGCTGCCCTGGGCGTGGAGCTGGTTCGATCTGCCGGGCCTGTCGCAGATGGCGGTCACCGTTGCCGCCGTGATGGCCGTGCCGGTACTGAGCGATCATCCGTTGGAGAACGGACGCCTGATCGCCGGCCGCGCGGTGCAGCGGATGCTCGGCTGCGCGCTGGGCGGTCTTGTGGCGCTGGTCGCCCTCTCGCTCTCGCCCAGCGAATTTCTCCCCTGGATCGTCCTGCTGGTGGCCGGCGTCTGGCTCGGCTCCTACCTGCAGACCAGCACGCGCGGCGTCGGCTATGTCGGCACCCAGGCGTCGATCGTCTGGATCATGATGATCGTGCAGGGCTGGGGGCCACCGGACAGCCTCATCCCGGGCCTCGACCGCTTCGCCGGCATCCTGGCGGGCCTCGCCATCCTGCTCGTCGTCTCGCTGCTGCTCTGGCCCGCCGAGCGGGAGGCGTCCGGGATGGCGGACTGAAATCCGCTCTACGATTCGATCGTGTAGGGCGGACTTCAGTCCGCCAACTAATTCGCCCGGTTCTCGCCGATCCGCACCAGCGCCCCGCCATCCACCGGCAACGCCACGCCAGTCACGAACCCCGCCTCGTCGGACGCCAGGAACAGCGCCGCGTTGGCGACATCCCAACCCGTCGCGTGATGACCCTTCAACGGCACCCGCGCGGCGCGCTCGGCGGCGATGTCGCCGCGCGGACGCCCCGTCAATTGCGCGCGCCGATCGACGCCCATCGGCGTGTCCATCAGCCCGGGCAGGATGGCGTTGGCGCGGATGCCGTACTCGGCGTTGTTGATCGCCTGCTGCTGCGTGAAGGCGATCAGCGCCGCCTTGGTCGCCTTGTAGGTGACGAACGGATAGATCTCGAACGCCGAAATCGAGGAGATCATCAGGATCACGCCGGAACGCTGCGCCCGCATGATCGGCAGCGCGTGCTTGCATGCCATCACCGCGCCGCGCAAATTCACCGCGCAGATCCGATCGAACGCCTCCTCGGTGATCTCCGTCACCGGCGCGTCCTTCCCTTCCAGGCTGATGCCGACGTTGTAGTGCAGGATGTCGATGCGGCCGAAGCGGCGTTGCGCCTCGTCCATCGCGGCCTTCAGCGTCGCCTCGCGCGTCACGTCGGCCTCGAACGCGACGCACTCGGCCCCTTCGGCGCGCGCGAGCTTCGCCGTCTCCTCGGCGAGATCGGCGCGGCGATCCACCGCCAGGATACGCGCGCCCTCCTGTGCGAAGCGCAGCGCGGTGGCGCGGCCGTTGCCGATGGTCTCGCCCGGGTTCTGCCCCGCGCCAATGATGACCGCGACCTTGTCCTTGAGACGCATGGCGCTCCTCCCTGCAGTTCAGGAATTCATATGCGTCGGCAGCCACATGGCAAGCTGCGGGAATGCCATCAACAGCGCCAGCAGCAGGAACATGATGAGGTGGAACGGGATCGTGCCCATCACCACCTCGGACAGCTTGCCTTTCCAGATGCTCTGGATGACGAACAGGTTGATGCCGATGGGCGGCGAGATCTGGCCGAGCTCGATATACATGACGAGGATCACGCCGAACCAGATCGGGTCGATGCCGTACTTCACCAGCACCGGATAGAGCAGCGGCACGGTGATAACGATCATGCCCAGGCTCTCGACCAGGCAGCCGAGCACCGTGTACAGCACGAACAGCGCCGCGAAGAATTCCCAGCGCGACAAATCGAGCCCGACCAGGAACCCCGTCACCTGCTCGCCGACGCCCGCGTAGCTGATCGCGTAGGAGAACACGAACGCGGCGTAGATGATGAACAGGATGTTGCCGATGGTCGCGACGGAGCGGCGCAGGCAATCGGCCAGCACGCGCAAGTTCAGCTCGCCCCAGATGACGGAAATGATCGTCGCCATGATGCAGCCGATCGCCGCCGCCTCCGTGGGTGTGGCGAGCCCCGCGTAGATGCTCCCCAGCGTGCAGCCGACCAGCACCGCGAAGGGCAGCACCTCCGCCACCGCGCGCACGAACTCCGCGATGCTGCGTGCGCCACGCTCGCGCGGTGCCACACCGGGCCGCAGCCAAGCATGGACGCCGATATAGCTCATGAACATCAGCGTGAGGATGATGCCCGGCAGCAGCCCGGCCATGAACAGCTTGGCGACCGATGTCTCGGTGAAGGTGCCGTAGACGATCATCGCGAGGCTCGGGGGGAACAAGATGCCGAGCGTGCCGCCGGCGGCGAGCGATCCCGCCGAGAGCGGCCGGTCGTAGTTGCGGCTCAGCAATTGCGGCAGCGCGACGCCGCCGATCGAGGCGGCGGTGGCGACACTCGACCCGCTGATCGAGGCGAACACCGCGCAGCCGGCGATGTTGGTCTGCAACAGCCCACCGGGAATCCCCGCGAACAGTTTTGACAATCCCGTGTAGATCCGCTGGCTCAGCCCGCTCCCCTGGAGGATTTCCGCCATGAGGATGAACAGGGGGACAGCGGTGAGGGTAAAGCTGTCCATGCTGCCCCAGCTCACCAGCCCGAGGCCCTTGAGCCCGACCAGCCCGCCTTGCAGCAATAGGTAAACAATCGCCGGGACGGTGATGGCGAACGGCACCGTCATCCCCGCCGCCAGCAGGAACAGGAACACGCCGAACGCTGTGATGATCTGCAATTCAGGCGTCACGGTGGGGCGCTCCCGCCGGCGGCGATCCGCCGCAAATCGCGCGTCAGGATGCGGAGCAGCGTGATGCACAGGATCGCGGTGCCGACCACCATCGAGGCGCGCGGTATCCATAGCGGCGTCATCAGATTGGTCGGCGCCAGGTCGTCCGAGCGCCAGGTGATCGCCTCCATGCGCCAGAGCTGCCACAGCAGGATGCCGGCGCAGGCAAAGGAGAGAAGATCGAACAGCAGCTCGGAGAACGCCCGGCCGCGCTCCGACAGCCGCGCCTGGATGAACTCGACCCGGTGGAACGCATTCTCCACCAGGCACACCGGCATCGAGATGAAGGTGAGTGCGGCCAGCAGGTAGCCGCCGATCTCGTCGGTGATCTCGAGCGAGGCGCCGGTGAGCGCGCGCGTCGCGACCTCGGCGGCGATCAGCAGCACCATCACCGCGAGCAGGATCTGGCAGATGACCTGCGCGGCACGCTCGAAGACGCCCATGCGCGGCGCCCAGTCGCGCGCGGCGTCGAACGGCGATGGTGCCTCCTCGTCACTGGCACCGTGCATGTCAGCGACCGAGTGCCGCGCGGATCTGCTTCAGCGCCTCGACCGCGTCGGGGCCGTGCGCCTTCGCCCACTCGTTCCAGTACGGCTCCATCTTGGCCTGTGCCTCGGCCAGATCCTCGGGCTTCGCCTGCGTCACGATCACGCCGCCGGCCGCCATCTTGTCGGTAAGCTCCGCCTCCTCCTTCTGCATCGTCGCCATCGTCCAGGGCGTCACCTCGGCGACGATGCGGCGCAGCTTGGCCTGCGTGTCGGGCGGGAGCGCGTCGAACGCCTCCTTATTCGCGATTATCATAGCGTTCACGAAATTCAGCCCGAAGCGGTAGTTGTACTTCACCAGGTCGCGCCAGACGTAGCCGGCGCCCGAGCTCGCGGTGAACGCGCCGTCGATCACGCCGCGATCGAGCGAGGAGGGCACCTCGGAGGGCTGCATCGTCACCGAGCTGCCGCCGAAGCGGCGCAGGAACTCGCCCTGCTCTGGAGAGGTGACGCGCAGCTTCTGGCCCTTGAACTCGGCGAGCGAGGTCAGCTTCTTGCGCGAGAACGGCACCTGCAGCGGATAGGTGTAGTCGCCCAGCAGCACGATGCCCTTCTTTGCGTAGGCTTTCGCCATGAATCCGGCGACGATCTTGGCCGCCTTGCCGTATTCCTCCTCGGTGCGGATCAGCATCGGCAGCCGCATCACGCCGCCGACCGGGATGTTGCCGGTGAAAAAGCCGTCATCGGCGAACTGGATGATGTTGTCCGCGACCGCCTGGGTGATGTTGGTGGCGTTGATCTGCAGCGAGCCGCCGAGATGCAGCTTCATCTTGAGCGCGCCGTCGGTCGCGCGCTCGGTCTCGTCGATGATGCGGTCCATGCCACGCACGGCGGCCACCGTGGCGACCGGATTATAGGTATACGCCTCCCACGTGGTCTCGGCTCTCGCCGGGACGCTCCCGCACGCCATGGCGACCGCAACCAGGAATGCCGGCAGCCCGCCGATGATCGCCCGAACGACAGTCGCTGCCATCGGCCCGTTTCCCCCGCCTGTCGCAATATTGGGATCGACGCTGGCATGACGGCGTCGGTCGGTCAAGGAAGCGGCGGGCGGTGTACGGGGCTGCCCGCGCTTGCGGCGGGCGGTGCCGGCGGGCTAAGTGGCTGCGGCTCGCACCGGTCAGGCTGATTGACCATCTGGGGCACTTTCATTGTTTCTTGTCGGAATCCGGTCACAAGCTCGCTCCCCGGGATTGCGTATGCAGGAGTGGGGTCAGGATGCCTGAGCAACCGCAGCGATCGGTCGGCCGCAACGTCGCGGCGGCGTCGCTGTTCATGATCGGGCTCCGCATGACCTTCCGGGTGATCGGGGTGTTCAGCTCGCTCCTGCTGATCCGCCTCCTCCTGCCCACCGATTTCGGCCTGGTCGGCGTCGCGATGGCGGTCGCCGGCGCGCTCGAGACGCTGACCGAGACCTCGTTCGGCCTGGCGCTCATTCGCCTGCCGACCATGACCCGCCAGCATCTCGATACCGCGTGGACCTTCCAGATCATTCGCGGCACGTTGATCGGCGTGCTCATCGCCACGACCGCGGGGTTCGCGGCGGAGTGGATGCGCGAGCCGCGCGTCGTGCCGATCATGTGGGTGATCGCCGCGACCTCGTTCGCGCAGGGCTTCGAGAACATCGGAATGGTGGAATTCCGCCGGAACTTGCGGTTCGGCCGGATCTTCGAGATCCGGCTCTACAGCAAGCTGATCGGCCTGCTGGTGATGCTTCCGGCGGCGGCGATCTTCCACTCGTACTGGGCGCTGGTCGCCGGCATCGTGACGCTGCGGCTCTCCAACATGCTGCTCAGCTACGTCTGGCATCCGTTCCGGCCACGCCTGTCGCTGGAGTGCTGGCGGGAGCTGTTCCATTTCTCGAAATGGCTGCTGTTCGGCAATGTCCTGTGGGTGATCGAATCGATCGCGCCGACCATGCTGTTCGGGCGGATCGTCGGGCCGACCGGCGTCGGCCTCTACCAGGTGTCGTACCAGGTGGCGAGCCTGCCCGCGAGCGAGATCGCGGCACCCATCCGCGAGCCGATCTATTCGGGATACGCCAAGCTGCTGGG
>DATIMU010000228.1:0-4454 GCA_035475015.1 Acetobacteraceae bacterium | reverse complement strand
CCGCTCGACCTCGCCGTCGAGCTCGAAGAACGGCACCCCGCGCTGTTCCGCGAGCAGGCGCCCCAGCGTGGACTTCCCCGCGCCGCGCAAGCCGATCAGCGCGATCCGCCGCCGCCGTGCGTTGGGGCCGGTGCCGAACCGCTCGAGCAGGAGCTGGCGTGCCTCGGCGAGCTGCGGCGCGGTGAGACGGGCGAGCAGCGTGCGCTCGGGCTCGGCGTCCGGGCGGTCGGAGAGCAGATCCTCGGGCGGCATTCCCAGCGCGCCGCAGATCGCGCGCAGCAGCAGCACCGAGACATTCGCCGCCCCGGCCTCCAATTGCCCAAGATAGCGTTCCGAGACGCCGGACTGGCTGGCGAGCAGGCGTCGCGTCATCCCGCGCCGCGCCCGCGCAACTCGCAGGCGCTCGCCCAGTTCGCGGAGGAACGCGGGCGCGTGGTCGCCCACGCGGGGAGCCCCGGCGTCAGACCGTCGCGGTCAGCGGACCGCGCCGAAGGAGGGTGCGCCGATACCCGGGCAGGTGCATTGCGATCCGACGGGGATCTGCGCGCCGAGCTGACACACATAGGTTCCCGCGTAGCAGGTGGTGCCGTAGCCGGTGGGCTGCACCACCGTGGGGACGCCGACGCAGCCGGCGAGGGCCATGAGCAGGCCGCCGACGCCGAGCAGGCGACCGGTGGGCAGCAGAATGCGGAATGGGTCGATCATGGCCTTCTAACCTCCGGCGCCATCGGGGGGTTCCCTGAACTCGGCATCCTCGAACTCGGCATCCTCGTCCGGCTGCTCGTCGGCGGCGTGACGGGCGAACAGCAGCCGGTTCATGAGCATCATGGAAAAGTAGAACGTCAGCAGGGCCAGCACCACGCCGGTGAAGCGAGCCCAGAAGAGTTCGGTCGCGCGGCTGGCGAGAAAGACGACGAAGGCGAAGCCGCACGGCACCACGAAGGCCACGACATGCCGGAAGAGGATGTCGGGGCCGATCATCGCGACCAGCTCCGCGATGGCTCATGGCGGCTCATCGGGTACCCGGCGGCGCCAGTCGGCCAGCACGTCGCGCAAGGTGGTGTCCCAGTCGATCGTCGGTCGCCAACCGAGCAGCGCGGCGGCCCGGCCCGCATCGCCGGACGCGACCGGGATCTCGGACGGCCGCAACAGCGCGCTGCCGGTCTCGATCTCCGCCGCGACCCCGGCCAGGGTCAGGAGGTCGCGGAGAATATCGCCGATCCGCCGTGGCGTGCCCGAGGCGAGATTGAGGATCAGCCCGGGCTCCAGCGTCTCCGCGCCCAGGCAGGCGGCGTAGGCGGCGCATACATCGCGCACGTCCAGGAAGTCGCGCCTGGGCTCCAGCGCGCCGACCCGCATGATGGGGGGCTGCAGCCCGGCCGCGATCCGGGCCACCTGGCGGGCGAAGGCGGCTACCACGTAGGTCGCCGACTGGCCCGGGCCGGTGTGGTTGAACGGGCGGAGCCGGATGGCGCGCAGCCCCTCGGCGGCCAGCGCCCCGATCGCCAGGTCGGCGGCCGCCTTGGTCGCGGCGTAGGTGTTGGCCGGGGCGGGAAGGGCGGCCTCGTCCAGCGGCGTGCCGACGCGCGCGGATGCGCCGTAGACCTCGGCGCTCGAGACCAGCAGCAGCCGGCACTCCGGCGCCTCCGCCATGATGGCGCGCGCCAGGTTCAGGCTGCCGTGCAGATTCACGCGCCATGCGAGGTCGGGATCGCGGCGCGCCTCGGTGGGCGCGGCGATGCCGGCGAGATGGACGCAGGAATCGGGCCGGATGTCGCGGATCGCGGCCGTCACCGCGTCGGGCCGCGTCACGTCGAGACCGCGGAACCCGGGCCGTGCCTCGGCCGCCGATGCGATCACCACGGCCTCGGGAAAATCCGCCCGCAGCACGGGCAGCAGGTGCTGCCCGACGAAGCCCGCGGCACCGGTCACCAGGATGCGTCGGGGCGTCATGGCCCTCGCGTCAGCCGAGCTGGCGCGCGCGATGCCGCGCGAGGTCGGCCTCCACCATCTCGGCCAGCATCTCCTCCAGCGTCACGCTGGGCGTCCAGCCGAGCCGCTCGCGCGCCTTCGAGGCGTCGCCCAGCAGCACGTCCACTTCGGCCGGGCGCATCAAATCCTGGCGGATCGTGACGTGCTCCTGCCAATCGAGCCCGACGCAGGCGAAGGCCATCGCCACCATGTCGCGGATCGTGACGCTGCGCCCGGTCGCCACCACATAGTCGTCGGGTTGGTCCTGGCGCAGCATCAGCCACATCGCGCGCACGTAATCGCGCGCATGGCCCCAGTCGCGCCTGGCGTCGAGATTGCCGAGGGCGAGCTCGCGGGCCAGCCCGAGCTTGATCCGCGCCACCCCGTCGGTGACCTTGCGCGTCACGAACTCGATACCGCGCAACGGGCTCTCGTGGTTGAACAGGATGCCCGAGGAGGCGTGCAGCCCGAAGCTCTCGCGGTGGTTCACCGTCATCCAGTGCGCGTAGAGCTTGGCCACCGCGTAGGGGCTGCGCGGGTAGAACGGGGTGTGCTCGTTCTGCCGGTCCGCCTGGATGCGGCCGAACATCTCCGAGGACGACGCCTGGTAGAACCGCGCCTCCGGCCGCACGATCCGCACGGCCTCCAGCACGTTGGCCGCCCCGAGCCCGGTGACGGTGCCGGTGAGCAGCGGCTGGCGCCAGGAGGCGGCGACGAAGCTCTGCGCGGCGAGGTTGTAGACCTCGTCCGGCTTGTGCTCCTGGACGATACGGATGAGGCTCGACAGGTCCGTGAGGTTGCCGTCGACCAGCTGGACGTGATCGAGCACGCCGAGCCAGCGCAGCCGCTCGCCGATCACGTCGGACGAGGCCGACCGGCGCATCAGCCCGATGACGGTATAGCCCTCCGCCAGCAGCAGCTTGGCGAGATAGGCGCCGTCCTGGCCGGTGATGCCGGTGATGAGTGCGGTAGGCATCCGCCTCCGTTAACGGATCGGCGCGGCGCCGTCCATCCGGGCCTTGCGAGCCGGCCCGGGGTGGACCAATCTCCCCCGAGCAGGGAGCGCCCGGCGATGAAGGTCGAGATCGAATACTGCGGAATGTGAGGCTACGAGCCCCGAGCCCGTGCGGCCCGCGACTTGATGCTTCGGAAGATCCCCGATGCGGACATCTCCTTGCGGAGATCGGGCGGCGGCGTGTTCGAGATCACCGTGGACGGCGGCCTGCGCTACTCCAAGAAGGCGACGGGCCGGTTCCCTTCCGAGGACGAGGTGCTCGGCGCTGCGGGGTGAGACCGGGCCCCGCGTGCCGGACCCCCTCACCCCGGCCCTCTCCCAAAGGGAGAGGGAGCAGGAAAGCCCTCTCCCTTTGGGAGAGGGTTGGGTGAGGGACAAGCGCGAGCCGAGAGATAACGCTTCCCGCCGCCTCCCTCGAAATGATACGCGACAATCTTCCGAGAAGCAGGGATCCGGCCGCGGCGCCGGAAACGAGGCGCGTTTGGCACTGGTACCGTCGTCCGTCGTGTTGAGCACGGACGAGATGGGGCGCATCGCTCCGCCGATCTTCACCTCGGTCGGCCGCAACGGGGTAAACGCTCCGGGGGACGTGTTCGTCATCCAGTCGCTGCTCAACGCCCGGCTGCCCAAGCCGCACTCTCCGGTGCCGATCACCGGCGTCGCCGATGTCGGGACGACGCTCGCGATCGAGGCCTACCAGGCCGTCGTGATGAACATGAACCCGCCGACCGGGCGGGTCGATCCGGGCAGTGCGACCTTCTATTCGCTGGCCGCCCGGCCGCTGGTCAACGAGCCGGTGGCCAAATCATCGGTCGGCCATTACGGCGAGCTACCGTCCGACGTCATCGACGCGGCGGAAGCCTCGCAACGGAAATGGAACGTCCCCGCCTCGGTGACGCTCGCGCAATGGGTGGTCGAGAGCGCCTGGGGCGCCTCGATGCCGCCCGGCAGCAACAATCCGTTCGGCATCAAGGCGACGCTCCTGCAGCCCGCCGTCGAGAGTGCCACGCGCGAGGTCGAGGACGGCGAGAGCGTCACAGTCACGGCGAAATTCCGCAAGTTCGACTCGATCGCCCAGGCCTTCGACGAGCACGGCCGGCTGCTGGCGACAGGTTTGCCATATCGCAACGCGATGCGGCTCGCCAACGACCCCGGGGCCTTCGCCGACGCGCTGACCGGGGTTTACGCGACCGATCCGAAATATGGTTTCACGCTCAATTGGGTGATCCAGAACTATGGGTTCGCTCGATATGACCGCTGATCCGCCATGCACCTACCGTCGCGCGAGCTTGAGCTCCGCCCGGCGGGCGCGGGCCGATGCTCCGGCGACAGACAAGGTCGCCAGGGCAGCGGCGCAAAGCTCTCCTGTGTTCCGAACGTTCTATGTCCGAGATGTGGCGCGGCCGAGCCAGTCCGCGAAGCGGGTCGGGCCGAGGCGCGCATTGTCGCCGGGGGTCAGGGAGCGATC
>DATIMU010000227.1:0-1899 GCA_035475015.1 Acetobacteraceae bacterium | reverse complement strand
CACGGCGCGGGCGACCTCCTCGGCGCTGGTGCCGTGGCCCAGCGGCACCGAGGCGGACTGGCGGGCGAATTGCTCTCCGGTTTGTCGCGGGCTCGGCAGCGCCGGGCCGGGGCCGATGCCGTTCACCCGGATGCGCGGCGCCAGCGCCAGCGCCATGCTCTGGGTCAACGCCCAGAGCCCGGCCTTGGCGACGGTGTAGGAGACGAAATGCGGCGTGATCGACCACACCCGCTGGTCCAGCATGTTGACCACCACGCCCTCGGCGCGCTCCGGCAGGGCCCGGGCGAAGGCCTGCATCAGCACGAATGGCGCGCGCAGGTTCGGCTCCAGATGCGCGTCCCAGCTTTGGCGCGTCACGCTGTCCCACTCGTCGCGCTCGAATGCCGAGGCGTTGTTCACCAGCACGCCGAGCGGCCCGAGCGCGTCGGTCGCCTTCGCAACCAGCCGCGCGACCGCCGCCTCGTCCGCGAGGTCGGCCGCGAGCAGGTGGGACCGGCGCCCGAGCCGGCGGATGGCCTCGCAGGTCTCCTCCGCCTCGGCCGTGCTGGCGTGGCAATGCACCGCGACATCGAACCCGGCGCCGGCCAATCCGAGCGCGATGGCGCGGCCCAGCCGCTTGGCCCCGCCGGTCACGAGGGCGGCGCGCGGAATTTCGGGGGGGATCGCGTCGATGAGGGACATGAGATGTCGCTGTAGATAGGCGATCCCCGGCGCGGTGTCAGCCGACGCTCGAGGCATCCTAAACTTTGCGGCCGTGCTGGCGTTTGGCTGCAACGGCCGCCGAGACCCAGGGTGCCTTCCGTGCTCCCGACCTTATGAAACCGGGCCGAACAGGAGTGGCACGATGCTGAAATGGGCGCTGTTCTTCCTCATCATATCCATCATCGCCGGCTTGTTCGGCTTCACCGGCATCTCGGCCGCGACAGCCGGGATCGCGAAGATCCTGTTCGTGATCTTCATTATCATCTTCGTGATCTTCCTCATCCTCGCCCTCATGGCGGGCAAGGCGATCCTATAACCGTGACGGCTTACGGCCCCCGTCGCCGGCGCGGCCCGCCGTTGCCGCGCCGCTTGGCGGGGTCGCAGCCCCCGCCGCCCGGGCCCATCGGCTCGGGCGTGCGGTCGCGGCGAGGGCGGGAGGCGGCGGAGGCGACCGGCGGCGGTTCGAGGCCGAGCTCCAGCGCCTCCAGCCGGCGGATCTCGTCGCGCAGCCGGCCGGCCTCCTCGAATTCGAGGTCGGCGGCGGCGGCGCGCATCCGTTTCTCGAGTTCCGCGATGGTCGATTTGAGATCCTTGCCGACGAACTCCGAGACGCCCGCGTCGCGTATCGGGGCCACGGTGATGTAGTCCTGCTCGAACACCGAGGACAGCACCTGGCCGATCTGCCGCTTGATCGATTGCGGCGTGATGCCGTGCGACTCGTTCCACGCCGTCTGCTTGGCGCGCCGGCGCTCGGTCTCGTCGATCGCCCGGCGCAGGCTGTTGGTCATCACGTCGGCGTAGAGGATCACCCGCCCGTCGATGTTGCGCGCGGCGCGGCCGATGGTCTGGATCAGCGACGTGCCCGAACGGAGGAAACCCTCCTTGTCGGCATCCAAAATCGCCACCAGCGCGCATTCGGGAATGTCCAGCCCCTCGCGCAGCAGGTTGATCCCGACCAGCACGTCGAACACGCCGAGCCGCAGGTCGCGGATGATGTCGATGCGCTCCAGCGTGTCGATGTCGGAGTGCAGGTAGCGCACTTTCACGCCGTGCTCCGTGAGGTATTCCGTGAGGTCTTCCGCCATGCGCTTGGTGAGCGTCGTCACCAGCACGCGCCCGCCGCGCTGCGACACCTCGCGGCATTCGGCGAGCAGGTCGTCGACCTGCCGCTCTACCGGGCGCACTTCGGTTACAGGG
>DATIMU010000226.1:0-5420 GCA_035475015.1 Acetobacteraceae bacterium | reverse complement strand
AGCGTACTGGATGAAGGAGTATCTGGATGTCCGCCGCCTCAGAATTGAAGGCGCGACTCGAACGTCTGGGGCCGGTCCGGGTCGTGACCCCGCCCCAATTGTCTTCTGATGAACAGCTTGTTCTGCTGTTGCGCAGAACCGGACCGCTCGATCAGCCGATCAGCGTCGTGAAGCGCCTGAGAGAGGTCAAAGTGGGGCTGCGGGCCGGCCATCAGGTTTTGAACAAGCTTGCCTCCGATGGCTGGGCCGTCTGCACCGTCGGCCGTTACGAGGACATGGCGGCGCTTGCGCGCGATCTCGCCGCGATGAACGTGCAGGCGCGGCGCCGCGTGCCGGCGGTGGAGGCGGTGCCCGATCTGGCTGAGGCGCGCGGTAGGCACGGACTCTCCCAGCGCGAATTCGCCGATCTGCTCGGCGTGGACGTACGCACGCTGCAGAACTGGGAACAGGGGCGCAACCGGCCCGATCCGGCGGCGCTCAGCCTGATGCGGGTGTTCGCGCACGCACCCGAGGTTTTCGAGGAGGCGATTTCCGAGCCGATCGCGCCATGATCGTCGTGTTCGGCTCGGTCAATCTCGACCTGATCTTTCCTCTCCCGTCGCTGCCCGCCGCTGGGGACACGGTGCTGACCGCCTCGATGCGCATCGAGCCCGGCGGCAAGGGCGCCAACCAGGCGATCGCGGCGGCGCGGGATGGGGCGCGGGTGGCGATGGCGGGTGCTGTCGGGCGTGACGTGCTGGCGCCGGGGGCGCTCACCTTGCTGCGCGCGGCGGGGGTGGACCTGGCCCGGATGGCCGAGGTGCCAGACGACGTGACCGGCTGTGCCGCGATCTTCGTCGATGGGGATGGCAACAACGCGATCGGCGTGGGATCGGGGGCCAACCGCTTCGCTCGCGCGGCGCAGGTCGACGATGCGCTGCTCGGGCCGGACACCACGCTCCTGATGCAGATGGAGACCGCCCCGGCGGAGGTCGCCGCGTTGATCCGCCGCGCCAAGGCGCGTGGCGCGCGGGTGATCCTCAACCTCGCCCCGGCGGGGGAGCTGGCGCTGGACGCGCTGCAAGCGCTCGACCTGCTGGTGGTCAACGTCAACGAGGCTGACTGGCTCGGCCGCCACCTGCGGACCGGGGTAAACGCCGCTTCGCTGCGCGGCGCGCTGGGCGTCGACGTGGTTCGCACGAGGGGTGGTGAGGGGTCGGAGCTGGCGACCGCCGGGGGTTTCGTGCGCATTCCCGAGCACCCGGTCGAGCCGCGCGACACGACGGCGGCCGGGGATTGCTTCGTCGGCGTGCTGGCCGCCGCGCTGGACCGGGGGGCGCCGCTGGTCGAGGGGCTGCATCGCGCGTCGGTGGCCGCCGCGGTCTGCTGCACGCGCTGGGGCAGCCAATCCAGCATTCCCGTCGCGGCCGAGACCGATGCGGCGTTCCGCGACTACGATTCGGCGAGGCCGGCCTCGGGCAGCGAGGAGGAATGATCGGTTCGGAGCCGCCAAGCGTCACGCGAACTGCGCGTCGACCATCCCTGGCGGTCCGTAGACGAGGCGCCGCTCGCGGGGGCGGTCCTGCAGGCCGAGCAACGACTTGGCGCGCTCCACCGCTTGCGGCAGCCCCTCGAACGCGATTTCCCGCCGCGCCGCGTCGTCCATCAGCCCGATATAGCCGATCCACGCGCGGCTGAAGGTCTCGAGGTCGGCCACGATCGTCACGTCTACGGGATGGCCCGGGTCTTTCATGCAGAGGTCGATCTCGGGGTGGACGAAGACGAACCACCACCGCCTGCTGGCCGCCTTCGATTTCGGCAGGCCACGCAGCTCGAAGCAGATCACGAAGCGCCCGGCCGGATAGCTTGAGCGCGGGATTTGGCTGCGGACGCTGAGCAGCAGGAAGGTCGGGTCGAACTCCTCCGGCGTGAGGATGCTGCGCAGATGCCGCTGGCCCCAAAGGCTCAGCATCTCGATGATGGGACGGAACTCCTCGCCCGCCGCGGTCAGCCCGTAGACATGGCCGGGGCCGGTCGGCTTGTCGGCGATCGACACCACGCCGGCGCGCTCCAACTCGCGGAGCCGTTGGGTGAGCAGCGTCTTGGACATCCGCGGCAGCCGGTGCGTCAAATCGTTGAACTGCGCCGGTCCGCCGCACAGCTCCCGGATGATGAGCGGCGTCCAGCGCTCCGCGAACAGCTCGCACGCCTTCGCGACCGGGCAGAACTGTCCGTAACCGGGCATGGATCAATGGTACCCCGATACCCATACGTTGCAAGTCCAGATTATGTCCTTGAGGACGGTCGGCCACTCCTTCCAAGAAGGCGGCAGGCACGGAAGTGCCGGCCAAAGGGAGGCGAATGATGTCACTCGGAATCCAGGCGGACACGAAGACGAACGACTTGCTCGCCCTTGCCGACCAGGTCGGAAAGCGAATGGCCGAGACTGGCGAAGAGCACGATCGGGACGAGAGTTTCGTCAGTGACGGCTTCGAGGCGCTCAAGGAGGCGGGTTTCTTCAAAGCCCTCGTGCCCGTCGAACTGGGCGGCGGCGGCGCGAGCTACCGCGAGATGTGCGAGGCGATCCGCCGGCTCGGCACGTATTGCGGCTCCACCGCCCTGGCTTTCTCGATGCACTGCCACCTGATCGCCGTGCCGGTCTGGCGCCGGGAACACGAGAAGGCGCCGGTGGATGGGCTGCTCAAGCGGGTCGCCGGCGAGGGCCTGATCCTCATTTCGAGCGGCGGCTCCGACTGGCTGAACAGCAGCGGGACGGCGACGAGGGTGGATGGCGGCTTTCGCATCAACGGGCGGAAGGTCTTCGCCAGCGGCTGCCCGATGGGCGATCTGCTGATGACCAGCGCGGTTTATGCCGACCCCGAGAACGGCGCGACGGTGCTGCACTTCGGCGTCCCGTTCAAGGCCGAGGGCGTCACGCTGCTCGACACCTGGCACGTCATGGGAATGCGCGGGACCGGCTCGCAGGATGTGCAGCTCAGCGACGTGTTCGTGCCCGACGCGGCCATCGCCGGGCGCCGGCCGCAAGGCAAGTGGCACCCGCTGTTCCATGCGGTCAGCATGATCGCGCTGCCGATGGTCTATGCGGCCTATCTCGGCGTCGCCGAAAGCGCTCGGGCGAAGGCGATCGCGGCCGCCCGGAAGAAAGCGGAGGGCGGACAGCTCGCGACGCTGGTCGGCAGGCTGGAGAACGCCTTCGCCCAGGCTGAGATGGCGCATGAGCGGATGGTCGCGGTCGCGGAGACCTCCAAGCCCAGCCCGGAAACCACCGGCCGCGCGCTGATCGCCCGGACCCTCACCGGCCGCGCCGCGATCGAGACGGTCGAGCGCGCCATGGAGGTGGTCGGGGGGGCCTCGTTCTACCGGGCGCTCGGTTTGGAGCGCGCGTTCCGCGACGTGCAGGGCGCGCGCTTCCATCCGCTGCAGGAGCTGCCGCAGCTCGAATTCTCCGGCAGACTGGCGCTCGGCATGGATATCGACGGCTGAGGCGAACCTCGCTCACGCAAGGGGCCGAAAAACGCGCGCGGTGAGGCGCTCGAATTCCGCCCAGAGGCGTTCGGCCGTCGGCTCGTGCAATACGTCAGGCGTTTGGTGCCGCGTATTTGATCTTGGATTCGTTGGCCCGCTTCATCGCGGTTTCGGCTTCCTTCGCGGTCAGCAACGCCGTGGTCTCGAATCTGGCAAAGGCGCCCGTGGAAGCCGCACTCATCGAGCACGCGGCAACCGAAATGGTGTCCGGAAACTCGCAGATCGCGAGACCGTCGTAGTCGCCGAGGGCAAAGAAATACTGGTGCATCTTGCCGCCGAAACCTTGGATCAGCGTCGTCGCGGGTCCAGTGCGATCCTGCGGCTTGCCCACCAGCGCCTTCGCGGTGGCGTCATTGAATTGCCAGCGCAGCATGAAGTGAGACATTGCGTCCTCCCTGTGTCGAGCGAACGGCCTGTCTATTCGTAGGCGCCAGGTTGCGCGTTCAGGCCGCGCATCTCGATGCGAGCTTACACCGACGCGATCAGGTGGTCAGCTTCGGAAAGCGAACTCCCGTGAGCCGCTCGGATTCCTGCCACAGCCGCTCGGCCGTCGCCTCATCCCGCGCCTGGGGCGCGACCCGGGCGGCGGCCGGGCGGCCCCGCATCTCGCCCAGGTGGTTCGGGCCGTAATATCCGCCATTGCGTGCCTCGGGCGCCGTCGCCGCGTAGAGCGAGGGCCGGGCGCCGGCGGCGGCGGACTGGGCGAGGAACGGCGCGACCAGCCACGCGAGCCGCGTCTGGAGCGAGCCCGTGAACAGGCCGGTACGCGCGAAGCCGGGATGTGCCGCGATGCTGGAGATACGCGAACCCTCAGCGGCACAGCGCCGCGCGAGCGAAAGGGCGAAGACGAGGTTGGCGAGCTTTGCCTGGGCGTAGGCCCCGAGCGGGTCATAGTGCCGCTCGCCGTGCAGATCGTCGAAATCGAGGCGGCCGTTGCGGTGCGTCAGGCTCGCCACCGTGACGACGCGGGGCGAGGGCGCGCGCAGCAATGCCGGGACGAGTTGGGCGGTCAGGGCGAAATGGCCGAGATGGTTGGTGCCGAACTGCATCTCGAAGCCGTCCGCCGTCGTGCGGCGCGGCCACAGCCCCATGACGCCGGCGTTGTTGACCAGCAGGTCGAGCGGCGTTCCCGCCGCGACCACCCCGGCGGCGAAGCGCGCGAGCGAGCCCAGATCCGCCTGGTCGGCGAGTGCGAAGGAGAGGCGGGCGGCGGGATGACGCCGGCTGATCGCGGCGAGGGCCTGGCTGCCGCGGATGGGATCGCGGCCGGTCAGCACGACCTCCGCGCCGGCCCCGGCCAGCGCGGCGGCGGTCTCGAAGCCGATGCCGCTGGTCGCACCGGTGACAATGGCGCGCTTGCCCGTCAGGTCGGGGATCGAGGCGCGGGTCCGGGCCGGCATCCGGCGGCGCTTACTCGATGACGATGCGTGGTCCGGCGGCGGCGGGCTGGCCGGATACTTTCTGCCAGACGCGCGCGGCGATCGCGTCGAAGGCGCGGGCGGCCTCGCCGTCCGGGGCGGAGGCGGTGATCGGAGTGCCCGCGTCGGAGGCTTCGCGCACGTCGAGCAGCAACGGCACCTCGCCGAGGAAGTCGGTGCCCAGCCGGTGCGCCTCCTGCCGTGCGCCGCCGTGGCCGAAGATCTCGGAGTGATGGCCGCAATTGGGGCAGGCGAAGAAACTCATGTTCTCGACCAGGCCGAGGACCGGGACGCGCACCCGCTCGAACATCCGCACGCCGCGGCGGGCGTCGATCAGGGCGATGTCCTGCGGCGTCGAGACGATCACCGCGCCGGCCAGGGCCACGCGCTGCGAGATGGTGAGCTGCGCGTCGCCGGTGCCGGGCGGCATGTCGATCACCATGATGTCAAGCGTGCCCCACTCCACCTGGCCGAGCA
>DATIMU010000225.1:0-1963 GCA_035475015.1 Acetobacteraceae bacterium | reverse complement strand
GGCCGGTGCGATGCGAAACCCGGCGCCGCCCGCCCGCACGCCGCCTCGGCGAGCGCCCGGCCGATCTCGATGGGCAGGGAGAACGTCGGATGGGCGGTGAAGACCGCGGCGAAGCGCGTGCGCTCGACATGCGCGCGATATGCCGCCCAGCGCACCGGGCTATCCGCCGGGTCCGGCCGGTGCAGGTGCTCGGCGAGGCCGATCAGCGAGGCGGCGTTCGCCTCTTCATCGGTGCCACCGACGTAATCGGCGATCCGCCGCGCCCGGTCCTCGAAGGCCTGGTCCCGCAAATGTCGGACCAGCGCGCCGAGCTGCCCCTCGGTGATCTCGCCGCTGTCCATCCGCCGCGTGATGGAGAGCGCGATGGACAGCACGGGATTGCCGAACGGGTCCTCCGCCCGCCGCGCCGCCACGCCCTCGGTGTTGGCCAGCAGGTCGCGCGCGAGTTCGTCGATCGGGGTATCAAGCATACGATCGACTCTGCGCGTCATGCTGCGCTGCGGCAAGAAATTCCGGCGGTCCTGCTTGCCCATTGCGAACTTGTGCATCCTGCACGATATATTGGGCAATCAAGCACGGAGCATAACGTGGTCACCGCGGCGGCGCTCGAAAGAACCCTCGGCGGACTGGGCAGGAGTTCGAACCGATCGGCCGACGACCTCCGCCTTGCCCAGGCGGTGCGCGATGGCCTGCCGTTTGCCGCGCTCGAACGCCTGATCGCCACCAAGGTCGTCGACGAGCGCGAGGTCGAAGCCTACTTCATCCCCCGCCGGACGCTCTACGCCCGCCGCAACAAAGCGACCTTGTCGCGCGAGCAGAGCGACATCGTGGTGCGCCTTGCCCGCATCCAGGCGATCGCCGACGAGGTGTTCGGGCGCCGCGACGAGGCCCATGCGTGGCTGCGCGAGCCCAATGGCGCGCTGGGCGGCCAGCCTCCGCTGGCCCTGCTCGACACCGAGGAGGGCGGTCGCCTGGTCGAAGCCGTACTGGGCCGGATCGCACACGGCATCGTCGAATAGGAGATGCGCGTCTGGCGGCTCGCCATCGGCCGCTACCCGGCGCTGAACGGCGAAGGGGCGCGGCTCTACGGCGGACGGTGGAACTCGCCGGGGATACCGCTGGTGTATGCCGCGACGCACCTCGCCCTGGCGTTGCTCGAACAGCTGGTGCATGTCAGCCCCGCCCGGCTGCCGGAGAGCTTTCGCGCCTTTGCCGTCGATCTGCCGGAGGACACCGCGATCGAGCACGGCGAGCCGGATGCCGCATTGGACGACATCGAGGCGACGCGCGAAGTAGGTGATCGCTGGGCCGCATCGCTGCGCTCGGCCGCACTGCTGGTGCCCTCCGCCATCGTGCCGGCGAGACTGGAGCCGGCCGCGATCCGGACCACGGAACGCAACGTGCTGCTCAACCCCCGTCACCCCTCGGCCGCCGCGTGGCGCTCGGTCGAGACGTCCTTCAGGCTCGATCCTCGGCTGCGACGCCGAGCCGGTTAGGCGGAAAAATGCGGTCGGCGCACCCAGCGGCGCCGGAGGCTTTCGCGCGGTCCGGCGATCAGGCTCGCCAGCCATAGCACGCCGGCGACGAGCACGATGGCGGGGCCGGCCGGCATGTCGGTGTGGAACGACAGCAGCAGCCCGAGCACCGAGGCCAGCGCCGCCAGCACCACGGACGCCCGCACCTGCCCGCCCAGCCCGGCCGAGAAATGCCTTGCCGCCACCGCCGGCAGCATCATCAGGCCGACCGACATCAGCGTTCCGAGGGCGACGAACCCGGCGACCACGCACAGCACCACCAGCGCCAGGAACGCAAGATGCCACAGCCCGCCGCGTCCGCCGGACGCCGCCATGAAGCCGGGATCGAAGCTCTCCAGCACCAACGGCCGCCAGATCAGCGCGAGCGCCGGGAGCACGATCGTCGCGACACCGGCCATCGACAGCAGCGCCGCATCGTCGACGCCGAG
>DATIMU010000224.1:0-2141 GCA_035475015.1 Acetobacteraceae bacterium | reverse complement strand
CGGCCGAAATCCGTCAGCAGCGCATCGCGCCGGCGGTCCACATGGACCTGATGGCGACCCTGCATCTGGACTGCATCGAGCACGTCGGTTCCCCTTGGCTGCGCCATCGCCATCCTGCTTCCTTCACCGCTCGCGTCAACAAGATATGGTTGGGACCGCGTCGTCTTCCACCACATGTGGCTCAACAAACACGAAATTACGAGTCGACGGGAGGATCATACGTGCCCCGACATGGCCGGGGTAGCGATGCCCGCCCCGAGGGGTTAGGATTCGTTCATCGCCACGCCCGACTGTGGCGCCCAAGAAGCAAAGCATCCGAGGGAGATCCGCATGACCCAGCGGTATCTGCGCAGCGGCATTTTCCTGGCGCCGTTCCACGACCTGGTCGAGAACCCCACCCTCGCACTGCAGCGCGACATGGAGCTGCTCGAGCATCTCGACCGCCTCAATTATAGCGAGGCCTGGATCGGCGAGCACCATTCGAGCGGCTTCGAGATCATCGCCTCGCCCGAGATGTTCATTGCCGCCGCCGCCGAGCGTACCCGCCACATCCGGCTCGGCACCGGCGTCGTCTCCCTGCCCTACCACAATCCGTTCATCCTCGCCGACCGCATGGTGCAGCTCGACCACATGACGCGCGGCCGGGCGATGTTCGGCGTCGGGCCGGGGGCGCTGGTGCAAGACGCCTACCGCATCGGCATCGACGCCGGCGACCAGCGGCGGCGCATGAACGAGTCGCTCGACGTATTGGTAAAACTGCTGCGCGGCGAGACGGTGAACGAGCAGACCGACTGGTACAATCTGCGCGACGCCCGGCTACAACTGCCCTGCTACACCCAGCCGACGATGGAGATGGCGGTCGCCGCCTCACGCTCGCCGGCCGGGGCGCTGGCGGCGGGGCGCCACGGCATCGGGATGCTGTCGATCGGCGGCACCAGCCCTGACGCGATGAAGCACCACGCCAACAACTGGGGGCTCTACGAGGAGACCGCGCGGGCCAACGGCCACACGCCCGATCGGAACAAGTGGCGGCTCGTGACCCTGTTCCACGTCGCCGAGACGCGGGAGAAGGCGCGCGAGAACGTCAAGCACGGCATCGGCCCGTTCCGCGACTATTTCTCCAATATCTCGACCTTCCCAATCGTGCCGCCGGACGCCGGCGACCCCTACGAGTTCCTCACCCAATCAGGCTCCGCCTGCATCGGCACGCCGGACGACGCGATTGCCTATATCGAGCGGCTGCTGGAGGGCTCGGGCGGCTTCGGGGGCATCTTGGAGTTGGCGCATAACTGGGCCGACTGGAACGAGACCAAGCGCAGCTACGAGCTGATGGCGCGCTACGTCCATCCGCATTTCCAGGGCTCGCGCGAGCTGCGCCGGGCCAGCTACGACTATTCCGATCAGCACCACGACATGTTCCGCTCGCAGGGGGCCGGCGCGGTGCAGGCCGAGATCGACAAGCTCGCCGCCAAGCGCGCCGCCGCCGAGTAACGTTCATGAAGTTCGGTGCCTGGTCGAACGTGCCGACCGGCGACCCCGACCCGCGGAAGGCGGAACGGCGGGCGGAGCGGCATACGCTGGCGCTGATCTCGGCCGCGCACCTCATCAGCCATTTCCACATCCTGATACTGCCGCCGCTGTTCCCGTTCCTCAAGGAGCGGCTCGGCATCGGCTTCGTAGAGCTCGGCCTGGCGCTGACCGTGTTCAACGTGGTCTCGGCGCTGACCCAGGCGCCGATGGGCTTTGTCGCCGACCGCTTCGGGCCGCGCCGCGTGCTGATCGCCGGCCTGTGCCTCGGCAGCACCTCGTTCATCGCGTTCGGCCTGATCCAGACCTATTCGTGCCTGCTGGTGAGCGCCGCCCTCGCGGGCCTCGCCAACAGCGTCTATCACCCGTCCGACTACGCGATCCTGTCGGCGCGGGTCGGCGAAAGCCGCATCGGCCGCGCCTTCTCCGTCCACACCTTCGCGGGCTTCCTCGGCGGCGCGATCGCACCGCCTTTCGTGTTGATCGTGATGGCGACCGCCGGCCTCGGCGCGGCCATCGTTACGGCAGGCTTCATGGGACTGATCGTCGCCTTTGCGCTGTGTTGGGCGCCGCAGCTCGACAGCTCGACGCACGCCCCCGCCGTGCAGGCCGAG
>DATIMU010000223.1:0-17608 GCA_035475015.1 Acetobacteraceae bacterium | reverse complement strand
TGGCTTTGTCCATGCGCCTCCTCAGCCCGGGATCTGGGCGGAACGCGCGCTTCTAGCAGCCGGGAGCGGCGGAGTAAGGCCGGGCTGTCATGCCCTCACGGCATGACCCGCGTGCTCGCGCAACACCAGCAGGCGGCGGATCTTGTGCGTGGGGGTGAGCAGTCCGTTCTCCACGGTGAATGCCCCGACGACACGGTGCCGGCGGATGCGCTCGGTCACGGAGAGCCGTAGATTGGCGCGCGATACCGCGACCGACACCGCGACATCGTCGAAGCCCTGCTCGGCCACCACCAGGGCGGTCAGCCCCGAGCGACCCTCGCCGACCACCACCGCCTGGGCGATCTCGGGCTCGGCCATCAGCATTCCCTCGATCTTCGCGGGGGATACGTTCTCGCCGCCGGAGAGCACGATCATGTCGCGCTTGCGGTCGGTGATGCGGAGATAGCCGTCGGCGTCGAGCGCGCCGATGTCGCCGGTGTGCAGCCAGCCGTCCTGGATCACGGCGCGCGTCGCCTCGGGCTGGCCCCAATAGCCGTCCATCACCAGATCGCCGCGCACCAGGATCTCGCCGTCCTCGGCGATTCGCAGCTCCACGCCGTCCAGCACACGCCCGACCGTGTCGATGCGGATCGCCTCGGGCGGATTGGCGCTGATGACCGGGCCGGCCTCGGTCTGGCCGTAGCCCTGCATCACCGGAATGCCCATCGCTTGAAAGAACTTTCCCACCTCGGGCTCCAGCCGGGCGCCGCCAGACATGGCTGCCTTCAGCCGGCCGCCGAACCGGTCCCGGACCCGGCGACGGACCAGCACGTCGAGCAGCGGATCGGCGATCCGCCCGCCGATGCCGAGCCCTCCGTCCAGTTGCCGCAGCCCGTTGGCCAGGGCGCGATCGAACAAGGCTCGTTTCCACGGCGTCTCGCGTCCCATCTGGCCGAGCACGCGCGACCGGATCGCCTCCAGGATGCGCGGCACCACGGTCATGATGGTCGGCCGCACGGTCAGCAGGTCGGAGGCCATGTTTTCGATGCCTCGCGCGTAGACCACCTCGGTACCGACGCTAAGGAGAAAAAACTGGCCGCCGGTATGCTCGTAGGAATGCGACAGCGGCAGGAACGAGAGATAGACCTCGTCCTTGAGCCGCAGCGGCCGGAACAGCTCGAACGCGCCGCGGCAGTTCGACAGGATGGAGCGGTGTGGCAGCATCACGCCCTTGGGCGCGCCGCCGGTGCCGGAGGTGTAGATCAGGCAGGCCAGGGCGCCAGGAGGGATGCCGGCCGCCTCGAAGGCGATGTCGTCCGGCGGCAATTCGTCCGTGACGAGCTCGGCCCAGGGCAGCAGCCGCGTTTTCCCGGCCGCCTCCGGCGCGTCGCGCCCCGGCCTGCCGTCCATCGTCACCAGCAGATCCAGTCCGCCGATCTGGGTGCCGGCGGCGAGCAGGCGCGCGGCAAGCGTCTCGGAGGAGACGATGGCCGCCTGCGCGCCGCTATCGCGCAGGACGTGGGCGTGGTCGGCGACCGTGTTGGTCGTGTAGGCCGGCACCGGCACGGCTCGGATTGCCATCAGGGCGGTCTCGGCGATGGGGTATTCCGGGCGGTTCTCGCTGGCGATCACCACGCGGTCGCCCGCCGAGACACCGGCCGCCCGCAGATGGCGCGCCGCCGAGGCTGCCATGCTGGCGAAGCGGCCCCAGGTGACGCCCTGCCAGCCATCCTCGCGAAAGACGCGCAGCATCGGCTTGTCGGGCCAGCTGCGCGCCAGCCCGAACATCATCGCGGCCAGATTGGGCCAATGCGGGTATCTCTCCAAGCCGCCTCCCACGCCGACACGGGCTGCACCCCGCGCAACCCTTTGACGCCGCTCCCTACAACCTTACATGCAGGAGGGAAACAGCAGGACAGGACCCGCCCGCGATGCGCCACATTGGATTTTCATCCGAGCCGTCCGGGCTCGCGCGCGCACCGGACGCGGCGGGTGGGGCGGAGCCGGGGTTGCCCTCCTGGGATCTCGCCGACCTCTACCCCGCGCTCGACAGCCCGGCGGTTGAGGCCGATCTCGCCGCCGCCGAGACCGCCGCCCGCAACTTCGCGACCGCCTATCCGGGACGGCTCGCGGCGATGCCGGGGGCGGAGCTGGCCGCCTGCATCGCCGAGTATGAGCAAATCGAGGAGGTGCTGGGGCGGCTGATGTCCTACGCCCAGTTGCTGTTCAGCGGCGATTCGACCGACGCGGCCTTGGGAAAATTCTATCAGACGGTCAATGAGCGGGTGACGACGATCAGCAGCCATCTGATCTTCTTCACCCTGGAGCTCAACCGGCTCGACGACGCTGTCCTGGAGCAGAAGCTCGCCGACCCGGCCTGCGCCCGTTGGCGGCCCTGGCTGCGCGATCTGCGCGTGTTCCGCCCGCACCAGCTCTCCGACCAGCTGGAGAAGCTGCTGCACGAGAAGGAGGTCACGGGCCGCTCGGCCTGGAGCCGGCTGTTCGACGAGACCGTTGCCGGGATGCGGGTGGCGGTGAATGGTGAGCAGCTGACCGTCACCGATGCGCTCAACAAGCTGTCGGACCGCGACCGCGCGGTGCGCGAAGCGGCCGGCCGCGCCATCGGCGAGGCGTTCGCCGCCAGTATCCGGCTGTTCGCGCTCACCACCAACACGCTTGCCAAGGACAAGGAGATCGTCGACACCTGGCGCCACTATCCGCGCCCGGGCAGCTATCGCAATCGCTCTAACATGGTCGAGGACGAGGTGGTGGACGCGCTGGTGAGCGCGGTCAGCAGTTCCTATCCAAGGTTGTCGCATCGCTACTATCAGCTGAAGGCGAAGTGGCTCGGACTGCCGAAGCTGCAGCACTGGGACCGCAACGCGCCGCTGCCGGACGATGACGATCGGCAGATCGCGTGGCCCGAGGCCCGCTCGCGCGTGCTGTCCGCCTACGGCGCGTTCAGCCCGGAGCTGGCGTCGATCGGCGGCCGGTTCTTCGAGCGCCCGTGGATCGACGCTACCCTGCGCCCCGGCAAGGCGGGCGGGGCGTTCGCGCATCCCACCGTGCCGTCGGCGCATCCCTACATCCTGCTGAACTATCACGGCCGCACGCGCGACGTGATGACGCTGGCGCACGAGCTCGGGCATGGCGTGCATCAGGTGCTGGCGGGCGCGCAAGGCTACCTCATGTCGGGTACGCCGCTCACCTTGGCCGAGACGGCGAGCGTGTTCGGCGAGATGCTGACCTTTCGCGCGCTGCTGGATGCCGAGACCGACCCGCGGCGCCGGCGCATCATGCTCGCCGCCAAGGTCGAGGACATGCTGAACACGGTGGTTCGCCAGACGGCGTTCTACCAGTTCGAGATGCGGCTGCACGACGAGCGGCGCGGCGGCGAGCTGGTGCCCGACCGCATCGGCGAGATCTGGATGCAGATCCAGACCGAGAGCCTCGGCCCCGCCTTCGACTTCACCCCCGACTACAAGGTGTTCTGGAGCTACATCCCGCACTTCATCCACTCGCCATTCTACGTCTACGCCTATGCTTTCGGGGATTGCCTGGTGAACGCGCTCTACGCGGTGTTCCAGTCCGGGCATCCGGGGTTCCAGGCGAAGTATCTCGACATGCTGCGCGCCGGCGGCACCAAGCGGCACAAGGAATTGCTGGCGCCATTCGGTCTCGACGCATCGGACCCGGCGTTCTGGCAAAAAGGGCTCGACGTGATCGCGGGGTTCATCGACGAGCTGGAGCGCACAGGCTGATGGCCGAAAACCCCGGCGTCGAGCGCAGCACGTTGTTCGGCGAGCTGCGCCGCCTCGCCCGTACCTCCGGCGCGGTCGGCGGCATCGCCGCGCGCGTCGCGGGATCGCGCGTGCTCGGAATGCGGACCGACCGCGCGGCGCACGCGGAAGACCTCAAGACGATCCTCGGCGGCCTGAAGGGGCCGCTGATGAAAGTCGCGCAGTTCCTCTCCACCGTGCCTGACGCGCTGCCCGCCGAATACGCGGCGGAGCTCGCGCAGCTTCAGGCCAACGCGCCGGCGATGGGCTGGGCCTTCGTGCGCCGCCGCATGGCGAACGAGCTCGGCGCCGACTGGCAGGCGAAATTCACCGAGTTCAGCCATGAAGCGGCGGCGGCGGCGAGCCTCGGCCAGGTGCATCGCGCACGCCTGCCGGACGGCACGGATGTCGCCTGCAAGCTGCAATACCCGGACATGCCGAGCACCGTGGAGGCGGACCTCCGCCAGTTGCGTCTGGCGATGGCGATCTATCACCGCATGGACAACGCCATCCAGCACGAGGAGATCTACAAGGAGCTGACGCAGCGGCTGAGGGAGGAGCTCGACTACAAGCGCGAGGCGGCGCAGATGCGGCTCTACACCATCATGCTGAACGACAATCCCACCGTGCACATCCCGGTGCCGATGGAGGGCTACTGCACCACGCGCCTGCTGACGATGACATGGCTGGATGGCCGCCCGCTGATGCAACGGGTCGACGAGGACCCGCCGCAGGAGGAGCGCAACGCCATCGCGCGCGCGCTGTTCCGTGCCTGGTACGTGCCGTTCTACCGCTACGGCGTGATCCACGGCGACCCGCATCTCGGCAACTACCAGGCGCGGCCGGACGGCACGGTGAACCTGCTCGATTTCGGCGCGATCCGCGTGTTCCAGGCGAAGTTCGTGCGCGGCGTGATCGACCTCTACGAAGCGGTGCGCGATGGCGACGACGCCAAGGCGCACCATGCCTACGAGACCTGGGGCTTCACCAATCTGAGCAAGGAGACGGTCGACGTCCTGAACCATTGGGCGCGTTTCCTCTACGAGCCGCTGCTGCAGGACCGCGTGCGGCCGATCCAGGAGAACGACGACCCACAATACGGCCGCGAGGTCGCCGAGCACGTCCATGCCGGCTTGCAGCGCACCGGCGGCGTGCGCCCGCCCCGCGAGTTCGTGATGATGGACCGCTCCGCGATCGGCCTCGGCGGCGTGTTCCTCCGGTTACGGGCCGAGCTGAACTGGTACGAGCTGTTCCACGGACTGATCGAGGAATTCGACACTGACGCTCTCGCCGCCCGCCAGGAAGCGGCGCTGACTGAGGCCGGGGTGCCGCCTGCGGGGTAGGCGATGGGTTCCGCCTCGCCCTCTGCTCGCCCTGCGGCTTGTCGCCGAGGCGGAGCAGCGGAACCAGCAGGAACACCAGTGCGGTGGCGGCGGGAGAGACCAGGATTGGCCGTCGCGAAGCGCACGAAGCCGCCAATCACCGCCGCACTTCAGCGAACTCGTGATGGCCGTCCGGAGCGTCGAAAGGACGCTGCGCTAGGTGGTGACCAGGCCTCGTGTCGCGGAGCTGCCGACATTTGCTCAAGTGCTGCGGGATAGCGGCTTCGAATATCTGCCTTGCCGTGGTCGAGCTGTCGGATCGTTCGAATATGGTTCTAGCCGCGTATTCGCACGATACTGCCATTCCGGAGTCGATCCGGCTTGGGCTCAATTTGGTCCCGAATGTCTACGGGTCGCTTGATTGTGGTGCGCGATTCGGCCGCGATGGGATGGCACAATACCATACCGAACCGAAGTTGCTGAATTTTCTCTGTGCGAGTCCCGATATTCGACAACGAGCGTTCCAATCCACGAAGCGCCCGACGCCGCGCGGGGTCAGCCACGAGTTTTTCCTGAACTTCGTCGACCGGCAACGCGATTTGGCCAGCAAAGCCGCCGGGAGATGGGGCGGGCCGGACAGCATCAATGCGGTAACGCTGGTCTCCGAGACTTGCGTGACCTACTCCATCCAGCGCTTTCGGTCGAGGTTCCCCGGCAAGAAGCTCGATGCGATCGAGCTGGGCAAGGCCGCCGGGCAGCCCACACCCTACCGGACGGTGCGCATCACCCGGTCGCCCTGAGGCTGCGCTACGCCGGCTCGCCCTGCGGCTTGTCGCCGAGGCGCAGCAGCGGGACCAGCAGGAATACCAGCGCGGTCGCGCCGGCCGAGACCAGGATGAGCGGCGGCAGCGCGCGGTCGAACACGTGCTCGTACAGGAAGGAGCCGATCGTGTCGCCGAGCGGGGTGGCGAGGTTGGTCACCGACATCATCGCGGCGAACACGAAGCCTTCGGACCGTTTCGGGCAGTAATCGGCCGCCAAGGTGAGGGTGGCGACATTGGCGATCATGCCAGCGACGCCGCCCAGGAAATACACAGCGGCGGCACTCGCCTCGCCCCGCAGCAGGAGATAGGCCAGGGTCGCCAGCGTGCCGCCCGCGATGCTGAGGTTCAGCAGCGCGCGCGAGGACAGGCGTTCAAGGAACCAGCGGTGCAGCAGGGCGCCCGCGATCCAGCCCGCCGCGCCGATCGCGGAGAGGGTGCCGATGTAGCCCTGCGAGAATTGCAGCTTGTCGGTCAGATGGAAGTAGAGCGGGGTGCCAAAGCCCGGGCTGAAATAGTATAGGAACAGGAACCCGCCGATCACGTACAGGCTGCGCGAGCGCAGCGCCGTGGCGAGTGCCTGCAAGGTGCGGCGCAGTTCCGCGAGGTCGATCCCGGTCCGCTCCTCGTCGACCAGCAGCAGCACGCCGAGAGCGGCCGAGACCGGTGCCACGGCGGCGATCGCGGCGGCGGCGTGCATCGCGCCGCGTGGCGACAGGAATTCGATGAGTTGGCCGCCGAGCACCGCCGCCGCCATGATTGCAACGTTGAACCACAGCCATTGCTGGGTCACGAACGCGCCGCTGGCACGATGGCGCTGGCCGTTCTCCACCAGCAGCGCGCCGCACAAGGTGCTGGCGATCGCCATTGCGAACGAGGTCAGGGTGAGCGCGAACACCAGCCGGGTTGGTGCGTCGGTCAGCGTCACCCAGCCGTAGGCCGCGACCGCCGCGACATTGGCGAGCAGCAGGTAGGCGCGTCGGCGGTAACCGAACAGCGGAATGAAATCGGAGACCAGACCGTAGAGCGGCTTGATGATCCATGGCAGATCGAGCACCGCCAGCGAGACGCTGACCTGCACCGGCGTCCAGCCGAACACTTCCTTGAGATAGTGATTAAGCGGCTGCCAGATGATGCCGACCTTGGCCTGGCCGATGCCCTCGACGACGTAGACCACCGCGAAGAACAGCATCAGCCGGCGGATTTGCCGCCTAGCACCGAGATCGGGCTCGCGGATGCTCCCTCGCGTGCGGCGCAGAACACACCTTTACTGGAACGACGGGTATCGGAACGACTGGGATTGACCCTACGCTTCCACCGGCTGCTCGGACAGCGCATCCGTCAGGTCGCGCTTGAGGGCGAGGAACCCCGGCGCCATGCGGTCGCGCGGCGTGGGCAGATCGAGCGGCACGTCCGCGACGACGCGGCCGGGCGGTCCGCGCAGCACCAGCACGCGATCGGCGAGCGCCAAAGCCTCGTCCATGTCGTGCGTGATGAGCACCATCGTCGGGTCGTAGTGGCGCCGCACCGCGAGCAGATGGGCCTGCATCTGCGCCCGGGTGAGCGGGTCAAGCGCGCTGAACGGCTCGTCGAGCAGCAGCAGAGCCGGCCGGGCGGCCAGCGCGCGGGCCAGCGCCGCGCGCTGCGCCATGCCGCCCGACAGCTGTTTTGGCAACAGGCCGGCGGCGTCCGTCAGCCCGACCACGGCCAGCGCCTCCGCCACCGCTGCGTTCCGCTCGCCGCGCGGCAGGTGGGCGAGACCGAAGCCGGCATTGCGGCGGACGTCGAGCCACGGCATCAGCCGCGGCTCCTGGAACACGTAGCCGATCTGCGCGCGATCCAGCGCACCGGCGCGGAACCCGATTTTCCCCCGCGTCGGCGTTTCCAGCCCGCCGAGGCAGCGCAGAAGGGTCGATTTGCCGCAGCCGCTGCGGCCGATGATCGCGGTCAGCGAGCCGGCGGCGATCCAGGCACTGACCGGGCCGAGCACCGGCGCCCCGGCGAAGGACTTTTCCAGGCGATCGATCGTGAGCAGCGCGTCATCCGTCACGGCCGCACCGTGTCCTGCCAGGCGACCAGCTTGCCGCCGAGCCATTCGACGCCGAGATCGGTGAGCTTGCCGCAGATCGCGAACAGCAGGATCGCGCCGATCACCACCGCCGGGCGGCCGGTCTGTTCGCCGTCGGTGAGCAGGAAGCCGAGGCCCTCGCTGGCGCCCATCAGCTCGGCTGCGGCGACGAACATCCAGCCGAGCCCGAGCCCGCCGCGCAGGCCGGTGACGTAGGCGGGCAGGGCGGCCGGCAGCTGGATGCGCCAGAGCACGCGCAGCGGCGAGAAGCCATGAATGCGGCCGACCTCGATCAGCTTGCGGTCTACGCCCGCGATGCCGGCCATCAGGTTCAGATAGACCGGGAAGAACACGCCGACCGCGATCAGCGCGATCTTGGAGCCCTCGAAGATTCCGAGCCAGATGATGAACAGCGGCACCCACGCGATCGACGGCACACTGCGCAGCGCTTGCACGGTCGGGTCGATCAGCCGGCGGGCCAGCGGGATCGCGCCGGTCAGCGCCCCCGCCACCGTGCCGGCCGCCGCACCAGCCGCGAAGCCGAGTGCCATGCGGGCGAGCGTCGCATCGAGATGCGCCACAAGCTCGCCGCTGGCCGCGAGGTCCGCCAAAGCGCGCAGGACCGCGGCCGGTGACGGCAGCAAATCGGGCGTCACGATCCGGGCATCCGCCACGACCTGCCAGGCCGCCACGCACAGCGCCGGTAAGACGAGCCCCATCCAGGCACCGAGCCTGACGCGCGGCCGGGTAGGACGCTCCGGGATGGCGGCCGGAGCCGTCCGGGGGAGCGTGAGATCCGACATCAGCGGCTCGCGGCGAGCCGGTCGGTGAAGCTCGTGTCGATCAGCTCGGCGGCGGCGCGGTCGAGATCGGCGTCGCCCGAGACGCTGCCGCTCGTCTTCAGCACCTTCGCGGCGGCGACGATGCTGTCGCGCTGCGCCGGGCCGATCTTGCCAGTGGCGAGATTGGTGCGCTTCAGCTGCAGCGCGGCCACGTCGGGCGCCAGCTTGGCGTCGTGGGCGAGGATAGCGGCCAGCTCGTCGGGATGGGCCAGGGACCAGGTGCGCGCCCGCTCATAGGCCGCCAGCACCTTGGCCACGAGATCGGGATGCTGGGCGGCGAACTCCTCGCGCACCAGCAGCGTGCCCGGCGTGTTCATCGCGCGGTCGCGGAAGAACAGCCGGTCGCGGTTCTGCAATTCGGCCTGGGCCATGAACGGGTCGAGGCCGGACCAGGCATCGACGCTCCCCCGGTCGAGCGCCAGTCGCCCGTCCTGATGCTGCAGCGGCACGAGCGTGATGTCCGCCTTGGTCAGCCCGGCGGTCGCCAGGGCGCGCAGGAGGAAGATGCCCGGGTCGGTGCCCGGCGTCGCGGCGACGCGCTTGCCCTTGAGGTCCGCGACGCCGTGAATCGGGGTGTCGGCCCGCGTCACCAGGGCGGTCCATTCCGGCAGGGAATAGACATAGATCGCCTTGATCGGCGTGCCGTTGGCCCGGCCGAGCAGCGCCGCGGAGCCGGCTGTCGAGCCAAAGTCGATCGAGCGGCCACGCAGGTATTCCAGGGCCTTGTTGCTGCCGGCGCTCAGCACCCATTGCACGGTGACGCCGGGGCCGAGCTCGTCTTCCAGCCAGTGCTTGTCCTTCAGCACGAGGCTGACCGGGCTGTAATAGGCGTAGTCGAGCCCCACGCGCTGCTGCGCCGCCGCCCGAGGCGTTCCCACCGCGAGGCACAGTAGGCAGAGCACGGCTAGGTGGGCCACCGCGCGAGCGAGCCCCCGATTTGTCATGGCACCGGTCCTTTCCGGGAACGCAGGCAGCATCCTACGCCGAGTGGCGGGACAGTGCCAAAATCACTACCTCATTCGGCCCAATATGCAAGACCTCGGTGATATACGTGTATTGGGAGTGGCTTATCGGCCGGCTCGTGTGTGGCTTCCCCTCTTGCGCGGCAGCGGTGCCGTGGGCATGGTGCGGCCGGCCGGTTGGGGCAGCGGCGACATTCGGTGTCCTATGGCCGTATCCCCCCTGAGCAGAGGAACGATCGGATGCGCCTGGCGGTGCTGAAGGAACGGCGTGCGTCCGAGACACGGGTGGCCGCCACGCCGGATACGGTGAAGAAGCTGGTCGCCCTGGGGCTGACCGTCGCCGTCGAGGCGGGCGCGGGCCTCACCTCCGCGATCTCCGACGCGGAATACGCCACCGCCGGCGCTGAAATCGCGCCCGATGCGGCGGCCGCCTTGGCGGGGGCCGGCATCGTCTTCGCCGTCCAGTTGCCCGAGGGCGAGCAACGGGCGCTCATTCCACGCGGCGCCCTGCTGCTCTGCACCGCCAACGCCTTCGCCGACCCCGAGATCGTGTCGAGCCTCGCCCAGGCCGGGATCGACACCGTGGCGATGGAACTGCTCCCCCGCATCACGCGCGCCCAGTCGATGGACGTGCTCTCCAGTCAGGCGAACCTCGCCGGCTACCGCGCGGTGATCGAGGCGGCGACGACGTTCGAGCGCGGCTTTCCCATGATGATGACGGCGGCCGGCACCGTTCCGCCGGCGCGGGTGTTCGTCATCGGCGCGGGTGTCGCCGGCCTGCAGGCGATCGCGACGGCGCGACGGCTCGGCGCCATCGTCTCCGCCACCGACGTGCGGCCCGCGTCGAAGGAAGAAATCAAATCCCTCGGCGCGGCCTTCGTCGGCGTCGAGGACGACGAGACAGCGGCGGCGCAAACGGCCGGCGGCTACGCGCGCGAGATGAGCGAGGCCTTCCGCCAGAAGCAGGCCGAACTGATGGCCACCACCGTCGCCAAGAACGACGTCATCATCTGCACCGCGCTGGTGATGGGCCGCAAGGCGCCCACCATCGTCAGCCGCGCGATGGTCGAGACGATGCGCCCCGGCAGCGTCATCGTCGACCTCGCGGCGGAGGCGGGCGGCAATTGCGAGGCGACCGTGCCCGGCGAGAGCAGCGTCACCGCCAACGGCGTGACCATCCTCGGCTACCGCAACTGGCCGGCGCGCATTCCGGTCGCCGCCAGCGCGCTCTATGCCCGGAACCTGCTGACCTTCCTGAGCACGTTCTGGGACAAGGAGGCGCAGGCGCCGAAGCTGCCGGAGACCGACGACATCGTGAAGGGCGCGCTGCTCACCAAGGGCGGCGCCGTCGTCCACACGCAATTCCTGCCCTCCCAGGCAGCCTGAGCAGCCGGAGAATGATCGAGAGATGAACCCGTCACTATTGGCCGACGAGGCATCGCGCCTCGCCTTGCGGGCGCAGGAATTGGCCGAGCAGGCGCGGATGATGGCGGAGAGCAGCGGCCTGCCGCTCACCGCCGAGGCGGTCGAGCCGTTCATCTTTCTGCTGGCAATCTTCCTGATGGCCTGCTTCGTCGGCTACTACGTGGTGTGGAACGTCACCCCGGCGCTGCACAGCCCGCTGATGGCCGTCACCAACGCGATCAGCTCGGTCATTATCGTCGGCGCCATGCTGGCGACCGGGCTGGCGCTTAGTGGCTGGGCGATGGGGTTCGGCTTCATCGCGGTGCTGCTGGCGAGCATCAACATATTCGGCGGCTTCGTGGTGACGCAGCGGATGCTGTCGATGTTCAAGGCGCGCGGGAAGTAGGTCTCACCATATGTCGCCCAGCCTGACCGCTCTCGCCTATCTCGTCGCCGCGATCCTGTTCATCCTGGCGTTGCGCGGCCTGTCGAGCCCCGCCACTTCGCGGCGCGGCAACCAGTTCGGCATGGCCGGCATGGCGATCGCGGTGATCGCGACCCTGCTGCATCACGGCATGTCCGGCACCGGTTATGGTCTGATCGTGCTCGGCATCATCATCGGCGGCGGCATCGGCACGTTCGTCGCCCGCCAGATCCAGATGACGGCGCTGCCGCAGCTGGTCGCTGCGTTCCATTCGCTGGTCGGCCTCGCTGCCGTGTTCGTCGCCGCCGCCGCGCTGAACGCACCCGAGGCGTTCGGCATCGGGCGGATGGGCGACATCCACACGCAGAGCCTGATCGAGATGTCGATCGGTCTCGCGATCGGCGCGATCACCTTCTCGGGCTCGCTGATCGCGTTTGCCAAGCTGCAGGCGCTGATGAAGGGCGCGCCGATCAGCTTCCCCGGCCAGCACAAGCTCAATCTCGGGCTCGGCATCCTGCTGCTCGTGCTGATCGTCATCTTCGTCGCGAGCGGCGGCAGCCAGCCGGTGTTCTGGCTCATCGCCATCCTGGCGATCGGGCTCGGCTTCCTGCTCATCATCCCGATCGGCGGCGCCGACATGCCGGTCGTCGTCTCGATGCTCAACAGCTACTCGGGCTGGGCGGCGGCGGGGATCGGCTTCACCATCCAGAATCTCGCCCTCATCATTACCGGCTCGCTGGTCGGCGCCTCGGGCGCGATCCTGTCCTACATCATGTGCAAGGGCATGAACCGCAGCATCATCAACGTGCTGCTGGGCGGCTTCGGCACCGAGAGCGGGGCGGCGGCGCTGGGCGGCGGCTCGGCCGACCGCACGGTCAAGACCGGCAATGCCGATGACGCGGCGTTTATCATGAAGAACGCCTCGAAGGTGATCATCGTGCCGGGCTACGGCATGGCGGTGGCGCAGGCGCAGCACGCCTTGCGCGAGATGGCGGACACGCTGAAGAAGGAAGGGGTGGAGGTGAAATACGCCATCCACCCGGTCGCCGGCCGGATGCCCGGTCACATGAACGTGCTGCTCGCCGAGGCCAGCGTGCCATACGACGAGGTATTCGAGCTGGAAGAAATCAACAACGAGTTCGCGACGGCCGATGTCGCCTATGTGATCGGCGCGAACGACGTGACCAATCCGGCGGCCAAGACCGACCGCGCCTCGCCGATCTACGGAATGCCGATCCTCGACGTCGAGAAGGCGGGGACGGTGCTGTTCGTGAAGCGCTCGATGGCCTCGGGCTATGCCGGCGTCGATAACGAGCTGTTCTTCCGCGACAACACGATGATGCTGTTCGGCGACGCCAAGAAGATGACCGAGGAAATCGTCAAGGCGTTGGGGCATTAGTGGGAGCGCGGAACCCCCTCACCCCGGCCCTCTCCCCCAAGGGGGAGAGGGAGAAGAAAAACCCTCTCCCCCTTGGGGGAGAGGGTTGGGTGAGGGGGTAGCGCAGGCGAAGGCTAGCCAATAACCCGCAACGGCTCGCGCCGCGTCGCACCCAGTTCGCGGTAGATCGCGAGATAATCCATCGCCATCCGGCGCGCGGTGAAGCGGCTCTCGAAGCGCTCGCGCACGCCCTCGCGCGATAGGTTCTCGATGCGGCGGATCGCCGCTACCGCGCCGGTCTCGTCCTCGACGATGAAGCCGCTGACGCCGTCGTCGATCACCTCGGGGACCGAGCCGCGGTTGAACGCGATGACCGGCGTGCCGCAGGCCATCGCCTCGATCATCACGAGGCCGAACGGCTCCGGCCAGTCGATCGGCATCAGCAACGCCGTCGCGCCGCTGAGGAAAGCCGGCTTCTCGGCGTCATTGATCTCGCCCACCATCTCGACGCCCGGGCCGTCGAGCAGCGGGCGGATCACATGTTCGAAATACTCCTGGTCCACGCGGTCCACCTTGGCCGCGATCTTCAGCGGGATGCCGCAGCGACGTGCGATGCGGATGGCGCGGTCCGGGCATTTCTCCGGGCAGATCCGGCCGAGGAACGCGAGATATTCCGGCTTCACCGGCTGCGGCGTCAGCAAAGTCTCGGGCAGTCCGTGCGGCACGGTGGCGATGAACCGCGCCTGCGGCAGCGGCCGGCGCTGTGCGTCGGAGATCGAGATGACCGGGGTCTGTGGGAAGGTGGCGAATACCGGCTGCAGCTCCGGCAGGTCGAGCCGGCCGTGCAGCGTGGTGACGAACGGCACGCTCTGGCGGCTGAATAGGGAGAACGACCAGTAGTCGAGATGGAAGTGCAGCACGTCGAACTCCTCGACGCGCTGGCGCACCGCCTCCATCATCAGCATGTGCAGCGCGACCGGGTCCCGCACGCCGGGGTCGAGACGCAGCGCCCTCGGCCAAACGGCTTCGAGGGTGGCGTCGGTCCGGGAGTCGCCGCTGGCGAATAGCGTCACGTCGTGGCCCAGCGCCACCAACTCCTCGGTCAGGAACGACACGACGCGCTCCGTGCCGCCGTACAGCTTCGGAGGCACGGCCTCATGCAGGGGCGCGATTTGAGCAATTCGCATGATTATCTCTCTGTTGGGAATGAAAGTCCGAGCCCAGAAACGCAGGGAATGGGGCGAAAAAGCGGCGCGTACCGCCCAAGAGTCGCTGCTATCGGAGTGTTTAATCCTCGCAAGACCGGACGATTGGCGCGCCGCCGCGTAGAGGGGAGCAGCCGACGGTCCGGACGCCACAGGCTCGCGGGAGACGCTCGATGGAGAGCTCCACCAATTCCGACACGATTTCCGTGCGGCAGTCACGGAACCCGGTCGCCTTCATGTTCCGCTACGTGCGGCAGCATCCGATCGGCCACGCGATCGTCCTGAGTTCAGTGCTGGCCGCGGTTGGCTGCGCGATCGGGTCGCAATACGCGGTGAAGCATCTCGTCGACGTGCTGGCCGGCGGACCGAACGGTCCGGTCTGGACCGCGTTCGCGCTGCTGGCGGGCCTGGTCGCCGCCGACAACATGATGTGGCGGATCGGCGGGTGGACGGCCAGCCACACCTTCGTGTCGGTCACCGGCGCGCTGCGGCGGGATCTGTTCCGCCACCTCACTGGCCACGCGCCGTCCTATTTCGCGGATCGCTCGCCGGGCACGCTGGCCAGCCGGATCACCGCGACGGCCAACGCAATCTTCACCGTCGAGAGCTCATTCGCCTGGAGCGTGCTGCCACCGTGCATCGCGGTTGCCGGCGCGATCGTGGTGCTGCTCACCATCAGCCCGATGATGGCGCTGGCGCTGATCGTGATCTCCACCGCGCTGTGCCTCATCATCGCCCGCATGGCGAAGGCCGGCCGCAAGTTCCACCACGCCTACGCGACCGAGGCCGCGGGGGTGGACGGTGAGCTGGTGGACGTCATCAACAACATGCCGCTGGTGCGCGCCTTCGGCGCTACGCTGCGCGAGCGGGAGCGTTTCGCGGGGCGGGTGGAGCGCGAGATGCGGACCCGCGGCACCAGCCTGCGCTATTTGGAGAAGCTGCGCCTGTTCCATGCGGCGACGACCGCCGTGCTGACCGCCGGCCTGCTGGCCTGGGCGATCCTGCTATGGCGCCAGGGCATCGCCAGCACCGGCGACGTGGTGCTCGTCACCACCATGGGCTTCACCATCCTGCACGGCACGCGGGACCTCGCGGTGGCGCTGGTCGACATCACCCAGCACGCGGCGCGGCTGTCGGAGGCGCTCGATACGCTGCTCGTGCCGCATGAGCTGCCGGATGCCGAGCACGCCCAGCCGGTGCAGCACGCGCGCGGCGCCGTCGCCTTCGAGGGCGTGCGCTTCTCCTACCCGGCCGGCGGCCAGGTGCTGAAGGGGATCGATCTGCGCATTGAGCCGGGCGAGCGGGTCGGCATCGTCGGGCGCTCGGGCTCGGGCAAGACCACCATGCTGGCCCTGCTGCAGCGTGCCCGCGAGGCCGAGGCCGGTGCCATCCTGATCGACGGGAAGGACATCACCCAGTTGCGCCAGGATACGCTGTGCCAGGCGATCTCGGTGGTGCCGCAGGACGTGATGCTGTTCCAGCGCTCGGTGCTGGAGAACATCCGCTACGGCAAGCCCGACGCGCCGGACGACGAGGTCTACGCGGCGGCGGCGGCCGCCGGGTGCGACTTCATCAATGGGCTGTCCGAGGGGTTCGACACGATGGTCGGCGACCGCGGGGTCAAGCTCTCCGGCGGTCAGCGGCAGCGGCTGGCAATCGCGCGCGCCTTCCTGAGCGACGCGCCGATCCTGCTGCTCGACGAGGCGACCTCGGCACTCGACAGCGAGTCGGAGATGGCGGTGCAGCGGGCGCTCGACCGGCTGATGACCGGGCGCACGGTGATCGCGGTGGCGCACCGGCTGTCCACGCTGCGCGACTTCGACCGCATCGTGGTCATGGACGGCGGCCGCATCGTGCAGGACGGCAGCCCGACGGTGCTAGAGCGGAGCCCGGGACCATACCGTGAGCTGCTGCGACGTCAGGCCTTCCACCTGGTCGAGGGCAGCACGGCCGAGACCGCAAGGGCGGCCTGATCTTTCACCCTCACCTCCACCCCTCTCCCAAGGGGGAGTGGGAGAACGAACAGCCCTCTCCCCTGCGGGGGAGGGGGTTGGGCGTGGGGAGGTGGTTGGCGCTTCAGTTCGGGCAGGCGCCGGGGGGCAGTTCCACCAGCTTCGGATCGACGCCCAGCTTCACCAGGTCAGCCCCATGCTGCTTGAAGGCCTGGCACGTCAGGGGGACGCCCCATTCCCGTGCCGCCAGAGCCGATGCGTGATTGATGTCGGGCAGTTCGCCGATGTATTTCCGCCCGAGTGACGTACTTTTGAAGACCTCTTGGTGCTGCGGGGATGGGTCTTTGACGCTGTCGCGCAGTCCCTGGATTTCCGCTGGCGTGAAGTGCATGGCCCAGATCGCGGCCAGCTTGACCTCAAGCTCGCCGAAATGCGCCGTGTAGATCGGCATGAAATCGTCGTCGATCGCCCGCGCCGCCTGCTGGGGCGACAGCTTGCTCCGCTCGACGAGGGTATTAATCATTCCCGTGCGGAATGAGCCGAGGATGGTGCGGCTAGGGTCGAGCGCAGACATCTCACGCACCAACGCCAGCGCCTCGTCCTGCGGCGCGACCGTGCCGCCAGGACTGGATTGCGGCGGACTGGATTGTGGCGGACTGGATTGTGGCGGACTGGATTGCGCGGGATTGCCCGGCGCGGGCTCGGCCGTGTGGCCGATCACGGCGCAGCCGAGCGTCAGCGCCAGGGCCGGAAGGGCGGCGCGAGCCCAGCCCCCGGCCATGCGCATTCAGAAGCCCTCGCGCTCCAGCCGCTTACGCTCCATCTTGCGGGCGCGGCGCACCGCCTCGGCGGCCTCGCGGGCGCGCCGCTCGGACGGCTTCTCGTAGTGCCGGCGCAGCTTCATCTCGCGGAAGATCCCTTCCCGCTGCATCTTCTTCTTGAGCGCCTTCAGCGCCTGGTCGACATTGTTATCCCGAACAAGAACCTGCACTTGGCCGCCTACTCCTCTGTCCTGACCGGCCCCGCAGCGGGGCGCCATAAGTGAACGGCCCGCCGTCAGCCAGCCGACGCGGGGACCGGCCGTATAGCATGGGCACCGGACCGGACCAAATGGTATTGGGGAGCCATCTGGAAAGCCACAGCTGGAGCCGCGCATGGCCATACTCAAGATCGCCCGCATGGGCCACCCCGTCCTGCTGCAGCGCGCCGAGCCCGTCGCCGATCCCGGATCGGCCGAGACCCGCCGGCTCGTCGCCGACATGATGGAGACGATGGAGGACGCTTCCGGTGCCGGTCTGGCGGCGCCGCAGGTGCATGTGCCGCTCCGCCTGTTCGTCTTCCGCGTCCCGCCGGAGCGAGGCGGGGCGGACCCGGACGACAAGCCCGTCGGCAACACCGTGGTCGTCAACCCGGAGCTCGAGTTACTGAGCGACGAGCGGGTGCTGCGCTGGGAGGGCTGCCTGTCCATCCCC
>DATIMU010000222.1:0-4244 GCA_035475015.1 Acetobacteraceae bacterium | reverse complement strand
CTGCCGCAGGTTGAAATCGACCAGCTGGGCGACGGTCTCGGTGTCGGTCTCGGTGCTGAACTCCTGCCCGGCCGCCTCCAGCTCGGCGCGCAGCTCCGCGTGGTTCTCGATGATGCCGTTATGCACGATGGAGACGCGCGGCGTGCCGTGCGGATGGGCGTTGTTCTCGGTCGGCGCGCCATGCGTCGCCCAGCGGGTGTGGCCGATGCCGGCGACGCCGGGCAGCGGCGCGCGATCGAGTGCCGCCGCGAGGTTGCCGAGCTTGCCCTCGGCCCGGCGGCGTTCGATGTGGCCGTTGACCAGCGTGGCGATCCCCGCGCTGTCATAGCCGCGATATTCCAGCCGCCGCAGCGCGTCGAGCAGCATCGCCGCCGCCGGACGCTCGCCGATCACGCCCACAATGCCGCACATCAGCTTTTCCCCCGCGCCGCCCGGGCCCGCTCGCGAAACGCCGCCGCACCGCCCGGCTTGTCCGCCTGCCGCCCGCGCGCGATGGTCAGCGCGTCGGCCGGCACGTCGCTCGTCACCACGCTGCCCGCCGCGACGATCGCCCCGTCGCCGACCCGCACCGGTGCCACGAGTGCCGTGTTCGAGCCGATGAACACCCCCTCCCCGATCACCGTGCGGTGCTTGGCGAAGCCGTCATAGTTGCAGGTGATCGTTCCAGCGCCGATATTGGTGCCGGCGCCGATCTCGGTGTCGCCGAGATAGCTGAGATGGTTGGCCTTCACGCCGGCACCGAGACGGGCCGCCTTCAGCTCGACGAAATTGCCGACATGCACGCCCTCGCCCAGCACCGCCCCCGGCCGCAGCCGGGCGAACGGGCCGACGATCGCGCCAGGGCCCACGTCGCAGCCCTCGAGATGGCTGAAGGCGCGGATCTCGGCCCCCGAGGCGACGCGCACGCGCGGCCCGAATACCACGCTGGGGCCGATCGTGACATCCTCGGCGAGCTCGGTGTCATAGGACAGAAAAACGCTGGCGGGGTCGGTCATGGTCACCCCTGCCTCCATCGCGGCGCGGCGCATCCGGCCCTGCAGCACCGCCTCCGCCTCGGCTAGCTCGACGCGCGAGTTGATCCCGCGCAGCTCGTCGAACGGCGCCTCTAGTGCCGCGACGCGCTTGCCCTCGGCGACCGCGAGCGCCACCAAGTCGGTGAGGTAGTATTCCCCGGCGGCGTTGTCGTCGCGCACGTCGCGCAGCCAGCGCGCCATGTCGGAGGCGTCGGCGCACAGCACCCCGGCGTTGCACAGCGTCCCGGCCCGCTCGGCCTCCGTGGCGTCGGCCCATTCGACCACCCGCTCCACGCAGCCGCCGCGCTCGATCACCCGGCCGTACTGCGCCGGGTCCGGCGGGCGCATGGCGAGCAGGCTGAGACCGACATCGCCGGCCCGTCGCCGCTCGACCAGCTGGCGCAGCGTCTCCGGCCGGATCAGCGGATTGTCGGCGTAGAGCACCGCGACCTCGCCCTCGCCGAACAGTGAGGCCGCCTGTAATGCCGCGTGGGCGGTGCCGAGCCGTTCGTGCTGCACCACGGTCGCGTGGGGCGCCGCGACCGTCTCCACCGCCGCCATGCCGGGCCCGACCACCACCACGATGCGGGAAAACACCGCCTCGCAACCGGCGAGCAGATGGCGCAGCATCGGCCGGCCGGCGATCGGGTGCAGCGTCTTCGGCAAGGTCGATCGCATCCGGGTTCCCAGACCCGCCGCCAGAATGACTGCGGTTGCGTGCATCGTGCTGCTTGCCTGCATGGTGCCAGTCGCCCCTATCGTCATCCAATGCCCGGCGAGCCGCGTAGCGGCGGGCGGCATCCTGTGTCAAAGCTAACCCGCAATCCTTTACGTCACTTACCATTTCGGAGTGCAACAGGGTGATCGGAACGTTGCTGCTGGACCTCGACGGCACCCTCGTCGACTCCGTCCCCGACCTCGCTTCCGCCCTCGACCGGCTGATGGCGGCGCGCGGCCTCGCCGGCGTCTCGGAGGCCGAGACCGCCGCGATGGTGGGCGACGGCGCCCGCAAGCTGGTCGAGCGCGCTTTCGCGGCCCGCGGACAGGTGGCCGACGAGGCGGCGATGGAGCGGTTCATGGCCGATTACGGCGCGCATCTGGCCACTGCCACCCGCCCGTATCCAGGCGTGGAGACCACGCTACGGGACATGACCGAGGCGGGATGGCGGCTCGCGGTCTGCACCAACAAGCCGGCGGCGATGGCCCGCGAGCTGCTGGCAGCACTCGGCCTCGCCGCGTTGTTTCGCGCCATCGGCGGCGGCGACAGTTTCTCCACGCGCAAGCCCGATCCGGCACACATCCTCGCCACCTTGCGCGCCGCCGGCGGCACGCCGGAGCGTGCGGTGATGGCCGGCGACCATGCGAACGACGTGCTGGCCGCGAGCGGCGCCGGCCTGCCGTGCATCTTCGCCGCCTGGGGCTACGGTCCGCCGGCGATGGCGCGCGGTGCCGCGGCGATCGCCGAGCGGTTCGCCGATCTGCCGCCGATCGCGACCCGCCTGCTCTCTCGGTAGCTCCTATCGGACGGGGGCGGTGGTGTAGGGCTGCGTCGCGCCCGTCGTCGCCGCGTGGAACGGCGCGACATACGAGACCCCGAGATGCACCACCTCGAGGGAGATCGCCAGCACCAGCAGGCGGAACACCCAGCGACGGGCGTTCTCGTGCAGCGACAGCTTGGCGCCGTAATGGCCGCCCGCGATGCTTCCCACGGAGAGGATCAGTCCGTCGGTCCACCAGATGCTGCCCGACCAGCAGAACATCGCCACCGGCACGACGCAGCTGACCACCAGCAGCAGCACCTTCAGCGCGTTCGCCCGCGGCAGGTCGAAATGCATCATGCCCATCAGCACCAAAAGCAAATAAGTGTTGCCGTCGAGCACGATGAAGCCGAGCCAGACGCTGGCCCCGGCCAGCGCGACCAGGCCCGGGAACGTTACCGTGGCGGGCTCCGCCTGCGGCCGCGCCAGCATGGCCTTGACCTTGGTGAACAGCAGCAGCAGCGCCATCATCAGGGCGGCGGTGATGGCGAGCGCCATGTCGCGCCCGGGCAGCAATTCGGCCGCGACGACGCCGACGGTGCTGCCGATCGCGACCGGCAGGACCATGCGCGCCGCGGCGTGCCAGTCCAGCACGTTCTCCTTGTGGAATTTCCGCATCGCCATCAGCGAGCCGAACAGCACGGAGAGCCGGTTGGTCGCGTTCGCGGCCAGGGGTGGCAGGCCGAGGAACAGCAGCACCGGCAGCGAGATCGCCGAGCCCGACGAGGCGAGCGTATTGATGAGGCCGGCGGCGAAGCCCGCCGCCACCAGCATCAGGACACGCGGGCCCCAGTCGATCACCGCCTGCATCGGTTCGTCCCCCGCCCAGGCTCTGACCCGTCACCTGGGTGAGGAATGATCCGGTCCCGTGCCGGCCTCGGTCAAATACATTGTCGCGGGTCCGAACCAGCGGGTCTCGAAGTCGATCCGCACCGGGATCGGCGGCGCGCCCGGCTCGATCCGTGCCAGCCAGGCGGAGCCGTGCCGCGGGCGGCGCGATTCCGCCTGATCGCCGTCGCGCAGGAAGCCGGCGAGCAGGCGCCCCTCGAAATCGCAACGCAGCGCGCGCCCGGTGAAGATCGAGCGGGCGTTGGGCGCCAGCACTTCCTCGCCCACGGTGCGGGCAGCCACGTCCACCGCGCGCCTGCCATCGAAGGTGGTTGCCTCCGCCTCGCACCGCCCGGTGCGCGCCACCCGCCGCATCAGCAGCGCGATGGCGCTCAGCGTATCCACCGAATCGACCTGCAGCGCCGGCGGCACCGGCTCGCGCTCCGCGTCGTTGGGCGGCACGAGGCTACGCACCAACGGTCGCCCCGCCGCATAGTCGATCAGGATCTGCCGGGCCCGACCGCCCCACACGCCCTCGCCCGAGAAGCGCCGGGGCGCGGGCCGGTCGCCCTGCCATGACCCCTCGACGTCGGATCGCTGGTGTCCGCGATACAGCCACCCAACCAGCCCGGTGGTGCGGAAGGCGAGATCGATCCGGTAGTCGCTCGGGCCGAGCGCGAAGCCGGTATTCAGCACCGCCACCGGCACGCCGACCGCGTAGACGTCATAGCCGGCGTGCTGCTCCGGCACCGGCTGCGCGTGCGCGGCCGGGAGGGACAGCAGCCCGAGCAGGAGCGACAGGCAGGCTCGCATGGTGCCAGTTTCCCGCCCCGCCGCGATCCGCGCAATCACTTGCTCCTCCGTC
>DATIMU010000221.1:0-4821 GCA_035475015.1 Acetobacteraceae bacterium | reverse complement strand
GGACGATTGATCTGGCCGCTGTGATCCGGGCCGCGCCGATCTCGCTGGCATGAGCCTGGAGACCGACCTTCTGCTCGACAGGCGACGCCTCAAGCGTCGCCTGTTCGCATGGCGGGTCGCCGCCTTGCTGGCGGCCGTCGTCGCGGTGCTGGTCGCGATCGGCGGCAACGGCCTGCCGGTGCGGGGCAGCCACGTCGCCCGGCTGTCAGTGACCGGTATCATCACCGAGAACCGCAAGCTGACCGAGGCGGTGGCGGCGCTAGCCGACGATGCCAGCGTCCCGGCGCTCATCGTGTTCATCAACAGCCCGGGCGGCAGCGTGGCGGGCGGCGAGAGCCTGCACGACGCCATCGCGCTGGTGGCGGCCAAGAAGCCGGTCGTCGCGGTGATGGGCGGCACGGCAGCGTCGGCCGGCTACATGATCGCGATGCCCGCCGCCCGCGTGTTCGCCCGCGATGCGACGCTCACCGGCTCGATCGGCGTGTTGCTGGAGACCGGCGAGGTTTCCGGCCTGCTCGGCAAGATCGGCGTCACCGCCGAGGCGATCACCTCCGGGCCGCTCAAGGACCAGCCGAGCTTCATCCGCCCGCTCTCGCCCGAGGGGCGGGACGTGCTGCATGGGCTGGTGATGGACATGTACGACCAGTTCGTCGGCATGGTCGCCGCCGGCCGTCATATGTCGGTCGACAAGGTACATCAGCTGGCCGACGGCCGTGCCTATACCGGTCGGCAGGCACTGGGTCTCGGCCTGGTCGACCAGATCGGCGGGGAGCCCGAGGCCAGGCGGTGGCTTGAAGATCAGCGCCACGTCTCGGCCGATCTGCCGGTCGAGGATGTCAGCGTCAGCGGCTTCGCGGAACGCGCCTTCGGTGCGACCCTTGGGGGCCTCCTCGGCATGGTCGATAAAACACTTATGCTCCAAGGGGTTAGAGTTGACGGCGCCTGGGCGCTCTGGCAACCTGGGGGCCGTTGAGACACGGGGCGCCAGGTCCAGGGGCGCGGTCTCGAGAACCCCAGGGACGGGACGATGACCAGGTCCGAATTGATCGCGGAACTCGCGGCGGCCAACCCGCATCTGACCGGGCGGGATGTGGAGCTGATCGTGGCGACCGTATTCGACGAGATCACGGGGGCTCTCGCGCGTGGCGAGCGGGTGGAACTGCGCGGTTTCGGCGCCTTCACCGTCAAGCGCCGCAATGCCCGCACCGGCCGCAATCCGCGCACCGGGGAGGCCGTGCCGGTGGACGAGAAGGTCGTCCCGTTCTTCAAGGCGGGCAAGGAATTGCGCGAGCGGGTCAATCGCGGCAAGCCGGCGCGCGGCGGCACCCAGGCCGAGCGAGTGCCGGCGTGAGGCCATGCGCCTGATTATCGCCATTCCGCTGCTCATCATTCTTGTCGTGTTCGCGCTGTCGAACACCGTGCCCGTCCGGCTTGGGTTCTGGCCGACCGGCCTCGCGCTCGAAGTGCCGTTGGCGGTCGCGGTGCTGATCGGCATGGCGATCGCGTTCCTACTCGGCGCCCTGATCGTCTGGGTCGGCGAACTCGGTCAGCGGCGCCGGGCGCGCCGGGCCGAGCACACGGCCCGGCTGCTCGAGGAGCAGGTGCAGGAACTCAAGGCGCGGCTGGCGACTCGCTCCACTCCGGCTCTGACGCCGCCGGGCTGATGGTCCGCGCCCTCTCCGCTGCCGGCCGGATCATCCTTGCCCTCGACACGACCGACGTGGCACGCGCGCAGAGCCTCGCCGCTGCCGCCACGCCGCATTTCGGCATGGTGAAGCTAGGGCTCGAATTCTTCCTGGCCCACGGCGCACCGGGCTACGACAAGGTCGCCTCGGGGGCGGCCCGACCGGTGTTCCTCGATCTCAAGCTGCACGACATCCCCAACACAGTCGCGGGCGCGGTCCGCGCGGTGCTGCCCCTGGCCCCCAACCTGCTCACCCTGCACGCCGCAGGGGGTCCGGCGATGATCGAGGCGGCCCGCAAGGCAGCCGAGGAAGCCGGCGCCGATCGCCCTCTGCTGCTCGCCGTCACCGTGCTCACCAGCCTTGGCGCGGCGGACCTCGCGGCGATCGGCGTGGCCGGCGGCCCGACCCAGCAGGTGCTTCGTCTCGCACGGATGGCCCTGCTGGCGGGGGCGGACGGGGTGGTGTGCAGCCCGCTGGAGGTGGCGCCGTTGCGCGATGCGTTCGGCGCCGGTCCCGCGCTGGTGGTTCCCGGTATCCGCCCGTCCGGCACCCCGTCGGGCGATCAGGCCCGCACCATGACCCCGCGCGCGGCCCTGGACGCCGGGGCGGACTGGCTGGTGATCGGCCGGCCCATCACCCAAGCGGCCGATCCCGCCGCCGCCGCCGCCGCGATCGCGGCCAGTCTCGCGTGACGGTTCGCGTCAAGATCTGCGGCATCAACGACCCCGCCGCGTTCGATGCGGCGGTTGCGGCCGGCGCGGATTGGTTGGGCTTCGTGTTCTTCCCGCGCTCCCCCCGCTACATCACGCCAGGGCAAGCAGCCATCCTGTCGGCGCGCGCGGCTGGCGGCCCGGCCCGGGTCGGCCTGTTCGTGGACCCGACCGACGCGGCGATCGAGGCGGCGCTCGGCGCCGTCCGGCTCGACGCGCTGCAACTCTACGTGGACGCGGCCCGGGCCGGCGAGGTGCGCTCGCGGTTCGGCGTCCCGGCGTGGCGCGCAGTCGGCATCGCTTCGCCGGCAGACCTGCCGATCGAAGCGGAGGGTGTCGACCGGCTCGTTCTGGAAGCCAAGCCGCCGCAATCCGCCACCCGACCAGGCGGCAACGCCGTGCGATTCGACTGGTCGCTGCTGCGCGACTGGCGTGCGCCGGCGCCCTGGATTCTGGCCGGCGGTCTTGACCCCAACAACATCACTGACGCGATTCGCGCGACCGGCGCGACGGCCGTGGACGTATCCTCCGGAGTGGAGTCGGCTCCGGGCGTGAAGGACCCGGGCTTGATCCGGTCCTTCGTGGCGGCGGCCCGGCGCGTGTAGTGGAGTTTGGCTGGGGCGAGGCGTGGGGGTGGGGCTTGTTGCTCATTGCGGCAACCATCATGCTTCATGCATTCGGCGTGGTCATGGCCGCCGTCGTGCTGGTCCGTCTCCGCGGCCGGATCGTCGACCGGGGATGGGTCTTCTGGCACGCCGCGCTGTTCGCGGTCGCGGTCATCGGCGCGGTCGGCCTGGCGTTGGCCATCTTGCACGGGATCGAGGCCGGGATCTGGGCGGGCATGTACGTGTGGCTTGGCGCGCTCGACTCGGGGCGCGACGCGATTCTCTACTCGGTCGACTCGATAACCACGCGCGGCGCCGCCGGGCTTCGTCTGGCAGGCTCCTGGCAACTGATGGGCACGCTGGAAGCGGCCGACGGCATGTTGCTGTTCGGCATCAGCACCGCTTTCCTGTTCGCCGTGATCGACCAGGTTTGGCGAATGCTGACCATGCCGAGGGATCGGCCACGTTAACGACGGCCAGCCCGAGTCACTCAGGCCTTGACGCGCCGTTCTGGGACTGCGCGGCCAGCGCTCGGGCCATCGCGCTCAGCGCTTCCTGGTGCTTCTCATTATCGATCGCGGCGAAATTTCGGGCCAGTTCCAGGCACATGCGCTGGCGAGGCGTCATCTCCAGCGGCAGCGATTCGGCGCTCAGCCCCTCGAAGAACCACGACACCGGCACGTTCAGCACCTGCGCGATCTCGTACAACCGGCCGGCCGAAATCCGATTGAGGCCACGCTCGTATTTATGTGCCTGCTGGTAGGTGACGCCGATCATCTGCGCCAGCTGCTGCTGCGACAGGCCGAGCATGACGCGGCGCTCCCGGATACGGCTGCCGACATGCCGGTCCGCGGTGCTGGCTCGTGCGCTGGGCCGGCTCTCTCCCTCGGCCTCGCCCTCGACGACGGGCGTGGCAACGGGTTTCCGGTCGGACTGGACGGGAAGCGCGCGGGTATTCTCGACGGCTCCGGACACGGCGATGTCCTCCGTTTGGGGTGGTTCCGATTCCTCAAGAATACCTTATCTCGGACGCAGTTCCCGCATCACGATAGTGAAAGAGCACGAGATCACGCCTTAGTGTTCAAAGCTGCGCCCTGGCGAGGTCTGCCGGCACGCTCGGCGCCCTCGGGCGGTCGCTCCGAGGGCGGGCTTGTGGCTGGCGCGGGCTGGGATGGCTGAGCCGGAGGATGGAGGGCGGCAAGCTGGCGGCGCAGCCCTTCCACCTCGGCCCGCAGTGTCGCGATCTCCTGCTGGGACGCGGTGCTCGGCTCGGCGCCCGGCGCGGGGCCAGCGGCATTCGCCTCGGGGGTGGGCGGCGGACGATAGAATGGCGTCCACAGGCTCATCGCCCGCTCCATCATGGCGATGTTTTGCCGGCTTACATCCTCCATACTGCCGAACGGGAACATGCGGCCCATGGTCTGCTGCATGGTCTCGCGCACCTGCTGCTGCTGGTCGGCGAAGGCGGTGATCGCCTGCTCCAGGTAGCGCGGCACGAGGTTCTGCATGTTGCCGCCGTAGAAGCCGATCAGCTGGCGGAGGAAGCCGGTCGGCAGCATGGCGCGGCCCTTGCCTTCCTCCTCGACGATGATCTGGGTCAGCACGCCCCGCGTGATGTCCTCGCCGCTCTTGGCATCGTAGACCACGAAATCCCGGCCCTGGCGGATCATCTCGGCCAGATTGTCCAGCGTGATGTAGCTGGAGCTTTCCGTGTTGTAGAGCCGCCGATTTGCGTATTTCTTCACCACCACGGGCGGTGCCGCGGCCGGCTGGTCTTCCGGCTGGGTGCGGACGGGCTCTGACATGGACCTCCCCTTGCCT
>DATIMU010000220.1:0-2663 GCA_035475015.1 Acetobacteraceae bacterium | reverse complement strand
TCATCTTCTTTCGTGACCAGACGCTCGACCTCGACGGCCAGAAGGCGTTCGGCCGGCATTTCGGCGAACTGCACACCCATCCCGGCGCGCCGGGCGTCCCCGGCCATCCCGAGGTGATGCCGGTCCACGCCGACGCGAATTCGACCTATATCGCCGGCGAGAGCTGGCACTCGGACGTCTCATGCGATCCCGAGCCGCCGATGGGCAGTATTTTGCACTTGCGGACCGTGCCGCCGGTGGGCGGCGACACGCTGTTCGCCAGCATGTACGCGGCCTACGAGGCGCTGTCGCCGCGCATGAAGGCCTATGTCGAGGGGCTGACCGCGACGCATGACGGCGAGCCGTATTACCGAGGCCGCTACACCGACAAGGGCGTGGACGATCGGGGAAAGATCTATCCGCGCGCGGTGCATCCGGTCGTGCGTACGCATCCCGAGACCAAGCGCCGCGCGCTCTACGTGAACAGCATGTTCACCACGCGGATCAACGAGCTGGGGCGCGACGAGAGCGAGGCGGTGCTCGGTTATCTCGTGGAGCATTGCGCGAAGCCGGAGTTCCAGATGCGCTTCCGCTGGCAGCAGGACAGCGTGGCGTTCTGGGACAATCGCTGCGTGCAGCATCTGGCGCTGTGGGACTATTTCCCCCAAGTGCGTTCGGGCTTCCGGGTGACCGTGAAGGGAGACAAGCCGGCCTGATTCCGGCGGTCCCGCCGCCCTGGTCGCCGCCGCGTTTGCGAGGCTGACGCCGTGCCGTTCGCTGGGTGTATGTCGGATGGCGGAAATCATCCCGCCATCTTTTCGCTTCGTGGTCGCGACGGGCTGCTCAGCCGGGCCACGCTGCCGGCACGCGCAACGCCAGCCATTTCGCGATTGAGGCGTTCACCGCCACCGGGTTCTCCTGCGCCATCCAGTGCCCGGACGGCACCACCACCTCGGTGAGATCGGCGCAGTCCCGCCGCATTGGATCGGCGAGGCGCGTGTCGACGGTTGCGCAGGTGTAGTCATAGGCGCCGTGCAGGAACAGCACCGGCAGCGCGAGCTTGCCGCCATCGGCCGCGCGCTTGGCGTAATCGATGTTGCGCGCGTGGTTCATGTACCACGAGTCGGGACCGAAAAAGCCGTTGCGCTGCAGCCCGGCGACATAGATAGAAAACTCGGCCTCGGAGATTACGTCGGTGTCCATCGGCACGGCGGGCGCTTGGCCGGCGCCGCCGAACCAGCCGCCGTCGCGGCGGACCAGGGCGGTGCGCGACGGCGTGCCCTTCGCCGCCGGGCTGCCCTTGCGGAACAGCGCCTTCACGGTGTTCGGCACGTTCGCCTCCATCGCCCGGCAGGCGCTGGCGAAATTCTCCTCGTAGAACAGCATGTATTCCCACTGGCCCGCCGGATACTCCGCCTCCGGGTAGAGCGAGCGGTCCACCAGCGGAATGCAATTGACCGGCGCGAAGCCCGCCGCGAGGTACGGCACGCAGAGATTGGCGACGCCGAAACAGCGCTCGGGATGGTGGCTGGCGAGGCTCCACACCACCGGGCTGCCCCAATCGTGTCCGACCCACACCGCGCGCTCGCGGCCGAGCGCGTCGAGCAGCTCGATCATGTCGCGGACGCTGTATTCGAGCGCGTAGTCCTCGTGGCGCGAATAGACGCTGGAGCGGCCGTAGCCACGCATGTCGGGTGCGATCGCGCGGAAGCCGAGGGCGGCGAACACCGGCAGCTGATGCCGCCAGCTCACCGACAGCTCGGGCCAGCCATGCACGAACACGATCACCGGCGCGTCCTCGGCGCCACAGGCCAGATAGAAACTCGTGTGGCGCGCCGACTTTGCGACGTGCTCGGTGACCGGGAACTGCATGGCCTGTCCTCCTAGTAGAGCGAGTAGCCGCCGTCGATCACGAAGGTATCGCCGGTGTGGTATTTCGACGCCGAGCTCATCAGGTAGACCGCGATGCCGCCGAAATCGTCGCCCTCGCCCCAGCGGCGCATCGGGATGCGCGGCATGACGTTGCCGTGGAATTTCGGATTGGCCACGGCGTTCGCGGTCATGTTGGTCTCGATCCAGCCCGGCAGGATGGAATGCGCGCGCACGCCGTAGCGGGCGAATTCCACCGCCATCGCGCGCACCATCGACATCATGCCGCCCTTGGTCGCGGCGTAGTGCTCGCCGCGGGGTGCTGCCTCGATCGCCGCGAGCGAGGCGGTGCCGACCAGCACGCCGCCGCCGCCGCGCTCGACCATGTGCTTGGCGGCGGTGCGGAAGGTGTAGAACGCGCCGTGCAGGTTGACCCGCAGCACGCGGTTCCATTCCTCCGTCGACATGTCGAGGAACGATTTCTGGCCGCGCCCGCTGACCCCGGCGTTGGCGAAGCAGCCGTCCACCCGGCCGAGTTCTTTCACGGTTTCGGCGAAGGCGCGTTCGACCGCTGCCTCGTCGCCGACGTCGCAGACGAGCGAGAGCACCTTGCGTCCGGTGGCGGCGAGCTGGGCGCGGGCAGCCTCGTTCTTCTCGGCGTTGGTGCCCCAGATCGCCACATCCGCGCCGGCTTCGGCCATTGCCTGGGCCATGCCGAGGCCGATGCCGCTGTTGCCGCCGGTGACGAGTGCCACCTTGCCGGTCAGATCGAAAGGCTTGTAACCCATTTGTCCTCCAGGCCGGCCGATCCGGCA
>DATIMU010000219.1:0-2235 GCA_035475015.1 Acetobacteraceae bacterium | reverse complement strand
GATGAAGGCCGCCGAGGACGCGCCGTTGGGCGTGCTGATGATGGCGCGGGTGTGCCAGGAATTCCTCCCGCCTGGCGTGCTCAACGTGCTGACCGGGCTCGGCGAGGAGTGCGGCGGGCCGCTGGCGCAGCATCCGACAGTACGAAAACTCTCGTTCACCGGCTCCACGGAAGTCGGAAAGATCGTGATGCACGCGGCGGCCGATCGCATCGTGCCGGTGTCGCTCGAACTTGGCGGCAAGAGCCCGTCGATCGTCTATCCCGACGCTAACGAGGATTGGGTGGTGGACGGCATCATCGCCGCCATGCGCTTCACCCGGCAGAGCCAGTCCTGCACGGCGGGGTCGCGCATGTTCCTGCACGCCGACATCTTCGACAGCTTCCTCGACAAGCTGACCACCAAGGTGCAGGCGCTCAAGCTCGGCGACCCGCTCGACGAGGCGACCGACATCGGCGCGATCATCAACGAGAAGCAGTTCACCAAGGTCTGCGGCTATGTCGAGGAGGGCTTGCGGCGCAAGGACGCCCGTCTGGTGTTCGGCGGCTTGCCGCCCAAAGAGGGGCCGCTCAGCGAGGGCTATTTCGCGGTGCCGACGGTGTTCGCCGATACCTCGAACGACTGGCGCTTGGCGCGGGAGGAGATCTTCGGGCCGGTGCTGGTGGCGATCCCGTGGCGCGACGAGGCGGAGGCGATCCGCATGGCCAATGACAGCCATTACGGCCTCGCCGCCTATGTCTGGACGCACGACATCGGTAGCGGGCTGCGCGCGGCGCACGCGATCGAGAGCGGCTGGGTGCAGGTCAACCAGGGACTCGGCCAGTCGCCCGGCCACTCCTACGGCGGCTACAAGCAGAGCGGCATCGGGCGGGAGTTTTCCCTGGAAGGGATGCTCGACAGTTTCACGCAGCGCAAGAACGTGACGGTTAATCTCGCCATGCCGCGCCGGGAGTGAGACGGCGGACTGAAGTCCGCCCTACGCCGATCAGTAGGGTGGACTTCAGTCCACCACGGGCCGTCAATCGAACTCGGCGTTGGCCATCGGCAGCAATTCGAGCGGCGGGCGGATTTGCGGACGTTGCGCGATCCGCCCCGCCCAGGCGGTAAGATTGGGCCATTGCGCGATGTCGATGTCGCAGCGCACGGCGAATGCCACGTCGCCGAAGCAGGCGATGTCGGCGATGGTCAGCGTCTCGCCAACCAGGAAGGTCCGTCCGGTCAGCCTGCCGTCCAAGATGGCGAGCGCCGTGCTCGCCCGGCCGCGATAGTTCGCCACCACCGCCGGGTCGCCGCTGAGCGGCAGCAGGCCCATCGCGCCGAGCTTCAGTCCGTAGCTGCCATAGATCGGCGGCCCCAGCCGGTCGGTGTCCCAGAACAGCCATTCCCGGATGTCCTGGCGCTGCGATGCATCCTGTCCGCCGAACCGGTCCAGACGCTCGCTGAGATATTCGAGGATGGCGCCGGCCTGGACCAGCGCGCGGCCGCCGTGCTGGAGCACCGGAACCTGGCCGAACCGGCTGATCGCGCGGAACGCCGGCGTGCGGTGCGTCCCGGCGCGGAAGCTGACATAGCGGAACGAGAACTTGGCGCCGCACAGCGCCAGCATCAGCGCCACCTTGTAGGTGAACTGCGAATGCGGCGTGCCGTGCAAAACGAAGCGGTCGGTCATCGCGGCTTGCCGCCGCGCGCCCGCAGCACCTCCTCCGTGTGCTCGCCGAGGCGCGGCGCGGGCCGTCGCACGCCGCCCGGCGTCTCCGACATCTTCACCGGCACGCCGAGCGTGCGGAAGCGGCCGGTCTCGGGATGCTCGGTCTCCACCACCATGTCGCGCGCCAGGATCTGCGGGTCGGTGAGCACCTCGTCGTAGTGCAGCACCGGACCGGCGGGAATGCGCGCCTCGTGCAGCATCGCGAGCCAGTCCGCCGTGGGGCGTGCACTCAGCTTCTCCTGCAGCAGCGCCACGATCGCGTCGTTGTTCTTCACGCGGTCGGCGCCGCGGCGGAAGCGCGGATCGTCCTTCAGCTCCGGCGCGCCGACCAGCGCGCACAGCGCCTCGAAGAACTTCTGCTGCGAGCCGCCGATGGTGATGTAGCCGTCCGCCGTCGCGAACACCTGATAAGGGGCGCTCGCCCGGTGCCGCTGGCCGATGCGCGGCGGGCGGGTGCCGGTGGCGAAGTAGTGCGCCGCCTCGTAGACGCCGAGCGAGGTCGCCGATTCCAGCAGCGAGGTCTCCACCAG
>DATIMU010000218.1:0-2363 GCA_035475015.1 Acetobacteraceae bacterium | reverse complement strand
ATTTCCTGGCGATCGCCCGCGGTTCCAACCAGCCGGCGAAGGCCGCCTGACCCTTTCGAGAGGGCCGCGTGTCCAACAACCTGAAACCGATCCTGGCCCGGCTGGCGATCGGCGAGACGCTGTCCGAGGACGAATCGGAGCTGGCATTCGGCATCATCATGTCGGGCGAGGCGACGCCGGCGCAGATCGCCGGACTGCTGATGGCCATGCGGGTGCGCGGCGAGACCGTACCGGAACTCACCGGCGCGGTGCGCGCCATGCGCGCCCGGATGGCCGCGATCGAGGCCCCTGACGACGCGATCGACGTCTGTGGCACCGGCGGCGACGGCGCGGGCACGCTCAACGTGTCGACCGCCGTGACCTTCGTGCTGGCCGGCTGCGGCGTGCCGGTGGCCAAGCACGGCAACCGGGCGCTGAGCTCGCGCACCGGCGGGGCCGACGTGCTGGCCGCCCTCGGCGTCGATGTCGACGTGGCGCTGGATCGGCTGCCGAGCATCCTGCGCGCCGCGAATTGCGTGTTCCTGTTCGCCCCCCGCCACCACGCGGCGCTGCGCCATGCAGCGGGGCCGCGCGTCGAGCTCGGCACCCGCACGATCTTCAACCTGCTCGGCCCGCTGGCCAATCCCGCCCGGGTGCGTCGCCAGCTTACCGGCGTCTTTGCGCGCGAGTGGGCGCGGCCGATGGCGGAGACGCTGGCGCGGCTGGGCACCGATTCCGCGTGGATCGTGCATGGTCAGGGACTGGACGAGCTGACCGTCGCGGGCGAGAACCACGTCGTCGCGCTGCGCGACGGAGCGATTTCCGATTTTGTCGTCACCGCCGAGGATGTCGGGCTGGCGCGGGCGCCGGTCTCCGCCATCAAGGGTGGCGACGCCGCGCTGAACGCCGCCTCGCTCGGCGCGTTGCTGCAGGGCGCCCTCGGTCCCTACCGCGACACCGTGCTGCTGAACGCCGCCGCCGGGCTGATCGTCGCCCGTCGGGTCGGCGACCTTGGGGAAGGTGTCGCGTTGGCGGCCAAGGCACTGGATTCTGGGGCCGCCCTCGGAGCATTGGACATCCTGCGCCGCGAGACGCGCCCTAGCGAGACGTGCCCGAGCGAGACATCCGCCGTCGGCTGATCCGGCCACGCCATCGGATGCGAGGAGACCACATGGAAAAAGCGCATAATGCCGATATTCCCGACGCACTGGCCCGGATCTGCGCCGACACCCGCGAGGAGGTGCAGCGGCGGAAGGCCCTGAGCAGCATCGACTCGCTGCGCAACCGGATCGAGAACAAGTCGCCGCCGCGCGGGTTCGCGCGCTGCCTGATGGAAGCCGCCGCGCGCGACGGTTTTGCGCTCATCGCCGAGATCAAGAAGGCCTCGCCCTCCGGCGGGCTGATCCGCCCGGACTTCGACCCCGTCGCGCTTGCCAAGGCTTATCGCGACGGCGGCGCCGCCTGCCTGTCGGTGCTGACCGACGAGCCGCATTTCCAGGGTGGCCCCGATGATCTGCGCGACGCCCGCAAGGCGGTCGACCTGCCGGTGCTGCGCAAGGATTTCATCCTCGAACCCTGGCAGGTCTACGAGAGCCGGGCACTCGGGGCGGACTGCATCCTGCTCATCATGGCCGCGCTGACCGACGAGCAGGCCCGCGAGCTCGAAGGGCTCGCCCGGGCGCTGGACATGGACGTGCTGGCCGAGGTGCACGACCCAAGGGAGCTCGAGCGCTCGCTCGGGCTGCAGACGCCCTTGATCGGCATAAACAACCGCAATCTCAAGACGCTGAAGACTGATCTTGCGGTCACGGAGGAGCTTGCCTCCTACGTGCCGCCGGACCGCTTCCTGGTTTCCGAGAGCGGCATCCGGACGCACGCGGATTTGCAGCGGCTGGCGGAGGCCGGTTCGCATTGCTTCCTGGTGGGCGAGAGCCTGATGCGCCAGCCGGACGTGACGGCGGCGACCCGGGCGCTGCTGCGCGGCGGCGGCGAGGCGCGGGCCGCGGCGCAATGAGCGGCGGCCTCACGCATTTCGATGCGCGCGGCAATGCGGCGATGGTGGACGTGACGGAGAAAGCCGTCACCGAGCGCACCGCCACCGCCCGCGCGCGGATCGTGATGCGGCCGGAGACATTGGCGCTGATCGAGCGGGGCGAGGCGAAGAAGGGCGACGTGCTCGGGGTGGCGCGGCTCGCCGGCATCATGGCGGCCAAGCGCACGGCGGACCTCATCCCGCTCTGCCATCCGCTGCCGATCTCCGCCGTGGCGGTCGATCTTGCCCCGGACCTCGCCGCGAGTGCCGTGGAGATCACCGCGACGGTGCGCACCACGGGGCGGACCGGCGTCGAGATGGAGGCGCTGACAGCGGCCAGCGTCGCCGCGCT
>DATIMU010000217.1:0-1661 GCA_035475015.1 Acetobacteraceae bacterium | reverse complement strand
GGCGTGACAGGCCGCGGTCATAGCTGACTTTGCTACAACAAAGCTCGATAGCCATTCCCCTACGACCACGCAATAGGATGGCCTAATTCAACCATTCCGGTTTACCTGTCGCGGATTCCGGAATTTCGTGTCGCGATTCCGGCGAGCTTGTCGCAAATTCCGGAATACCCTGTTCATTCCGGAATTCCCTGTAAACTCACACGCGAACGCTCGGCGGAATCAGGCTGGCGTCCCGTACGGGATTCGAACCCGTGTTACCAACGTGAAAGGCTGGTGTCCTAGGCCTCTAGACGAACGGGACAGCGGGCGCGTGGGTAGCGGAGGGGCCGAAAGGGGTCAAGCCGAGCGTCGGCCGTCGTATGTCACGCCACGGCCGCGTCGGAGATCACGAAGCCCGGGTTGACCGCGCCGTTCCACTCCTCGGCGCGCAGATAGCCGGCGAGATGCAGCGGCACGCGCCCGGTCAGCAAGGCGTCGGCAAGGTCGCCTTCGCGGGCGCGGAACAGCATCGCCTTGACGCGCATCCCGCCACCCTCGCCCTCGATGAAGGCACGGATCGCCATGCCCTCGCGGCCCACCCGGTCGGCCCGCATCACCCGCGCGCGCTGAAGGACGAAAATCGGCTCCTCGTTGCCGTTTCCGAACGGCGCCAGCCGCGAGATCTGCTGGGCCAGCTCCGTCGTCACGCCCGGCACCGCGAGCGCGCCTTCCACGGTCAGATCGGCGGCCGAGGGGAGCGCCGAGGCGGCGGCCAGCCGCTCGTTGAGCAGCGCGTGGAAATCGCCCAACCGCCCGGCATCGAGGGAAAACCCCGCCGCCATCGCGTGCCCGCCGCCGGTGGTGAGAATCCCCGCCTGGCGCGCCGCGATCACCGCCGCGCCGAGGTCGAGCCCCGTCACCGAGCGGCCGGAACCGCGCGCCAGCCCATCGGCGAGCGCCGCGACACAGGCCGGGCGGTTGAACCGCTCCTTGATCCGCCCCGCCACGATCCCGACCACCCCGGGATGCCATTGCGCGCCAGAGACCAGCAGGGCCGCGTGCCCGGCCTCGGCCTGCTCGGCGGCGGCGCGCAGGGCGTCCTCCAGTATTCCCGCCTCGACCTCCTGGCGCTGCCGGTTCACCGCGTCCAGTGTCGCGGCCAGCGTCCGGGCCTCCACCGGGTCCTGGCAGAGCAGCAGCCGCAGCCCGAGATCGGCCTCGCTGATCCGCCCGGCGGCGTTGATCCGGGGGCCGAGGCCGAAGCCGCACGTAAACGCCGTAGGCCGATCCTTCGCCTGCGCCACCTCAAGCAGCGCCGCGACACCCGGCCGCGCGCGCCGCGCCATCACCTTCAGGCCTTGGCAGACCAGCGCGCGGTTGAGGCCGATGAGCGGCATCACGTCGCACACCGTGGCCAGGGCCACGAGATCGAGCAGGTCCAGCAGGTTCGGCTCGGGCCGGGTCTGGAAAAAGCCTTCGCGACGGAGATGGCGCACCGTCGCGACGGCGGTGAGGAACGCCACGGCGGCGGCGCACAGCGAGGTCAGCCCCGAGCCGCAATCGAGCCGATTCGGATTGACGGTCGCGACGATCGGCGGCGGCGGTCCCTCCGCCTTATGGTGATCGAGCACCACCACGTCGGCCCGCCCGTGGATCGCGTGCAGCGCCGCGGCGGCGGCTGT
>DATIMU010000216.1:0-2020 GCA_035475015.1 Acetobacteraceae bacterium | reverse complement strand
AGCCAGATCTACTCCGTCGCCCGCCGCAGAAACGCATCCATCCGCGCCGCCGCCACATCCGCGAGCGCGCCGCCGAATAGCGTAAACCCATGCGCCCCGCCGGGATGGATAGCGAGCTCCGCCTGGTTCCCGGCGGCGATCCACCGCGCGTGCATGAACAGCGAATCGTCCAGCAGCGCATCCTCCGTGCCGACGCTGAACAGCGCCGGGCACAGCCCCTTCAGATCCGCATAGAGCGGCGAAACGTCCGGGTCGCGCCGATCGAAGCCGCCTTCGAGGAACGCCTCGGAGAACTTCTCGATGTCGATGGTGCGCAGCACCAGCCGCCGCGCGTTGCCGAAGGCGCGCTGGCTCGGCGTCATCGATAGATCGAACGCGCCGTAGACCAGATTGGCACCGCGAAATCCGGCATAGCCGTGCCGGTCGCGCATCCGCAGCAACGTCACCGCCGAGAGATGTCCGCCAGCCGATTCGCCGCCGATGGTCAGCGCCTCGGTGCCGAACTCGGCGCGCGCGTTGCGCACCAGCCAGACCGCCGCATCCTCGCAATCGTCCGGCCCGGCCGGATAGGGATGCTCTGGCGCGAGGCGATATTCCACGCTGACGCAGGCGAGACCCGCGTTGTCGGCGATGCGCTCCATCATCAGGTCGTGCGCCTCGGCGCTGCCGAGCACCCAGCCGCCGCCGTGGATGTGCAGATAGACGCCGCGCGGATTGTCCGGCGCCAGCACGCGCAACGGAATCGTCCGCCCCTCGCGTCCCTCGATCGTGCGAGTATGCGCGCGCGCCGACATGACCGGCGCGGGAAACGCCCCCTGTCCGAGCCGCCGCGCCTCGCGCACCCGCTCGGCGCCGACGTCCCACCATTCCGGCATCCCGGTCAGCAGCGCGACCAGCTTATCGTTAAGCGCGCGCGTCTCGGGGGCGACGGCGGAGGCGACGAACAGCGCGGGGTTCAGCGGATCAGCGTTCTCGCTCATCGGCGACTCCTGTGCCTCAGTAGAACAGGTCGCGCATCTCGGGAATCACCCAGAGCGGCTTGTCGCCGCGCGCGACGCGCTGCACGTTGTCGAAAGCGTTGCGAAAGCGAGAGAACTGGTTGTCCCAGGTCGGACCGGCGAGGTGCGGCGTGAGGATCACGTTGTCGAGCCCGAACAGCGGGTTCTGTGCCGACGTGGGCTCTTCCTCGAACACGTCTAGGCCGGCGGCGGTGATCTTGCCGTTGCTCAACGCCTCGAACAGCGCCGCCTCGTCCACCACCGGGCCGCGGCAGGTGTTGACCAGGATGGCGGAGGGCTTCATCAGCCCGAGTTCCTTGGCGCCGATCATCTTGCGCGTCGCCGGCGTGAGCGGCACATGGAGCGAAACGATGTCGGACGAGCGCAACACCTCCGGCATCGAGCGGAACCGCGCGCCGAGCGCATCCTCGGCGTCCTCGGTGAGCCGCACCGTGTCGTAATACTGCACATGCAGCCCGAAGGCGCGCCCGAGCCGCGCCACCTTCTTGCCGATGGTGCCGAGCCCGATGATGCCGAGCGTCTTCCCGTGCAGCTCGTACAGCTTCACGCTGGCGAAATCATTACCGCGCCAGCGCCCGGCCACGACGTTGGTGTGCTGCCAGATTAGCCGTCGGTTCACCGCCAGCATCAGCAGCATCGCGTGCTCCGCCACCGCCGTCGAATTGGCGCCGCCGTTGTTCGACACCGGAACCTTTGCCCGCCGCGCCGCCGCGATGTCCACCCGGTCGTAGCCGGCGCTGACCAGCTGCACAAGCTTCAGCTTCGGCGCCGCCCGGAAAAAGTCATCGCTCATCACGCCGCTGGTCAAGCCGACGAAATACTCCGCCTCCGCGAGTGCGACGTTGTACTCGGCGCTGCCCGGCGGCGCGATTGTGAGGTCGAAACCCGAGGGCGCCATATCCTGCGCGATCGGCGTGTCGTTCAGCGGACTGGCGGCCAGCAGGATCTTCGGCATGGTTCCCTCCCGAGCGGTCTTTGCGTCGCCGCGTAGGATGCTAACA
>DATIMU010000215.1:0-1820 GCA_035475015.1 Acetobacteraceae bacterium | reverse complement strand
GCGATGACGGTCACGCGCAGCTGGTCGCCGAGCGATTCGTCGTAGGCCGTGCCATAGATGACGTGCGCCTCGTCGGCGGCGTAGCGGCGGATCGTGTTCATCGCGTTGCGGCTCTCGGAGAGCTTGAACGTGTTGCGATTGGCCGCGATCAGCACCAGCACGCCGCGCGCGCCCGACAGGTCGATACCTTCCAGCAGCGGGCACGCCACGGCGGCTTCGGCCGCCTTGTTGGCGCGGTCCGGGCCCGACGCGATCGCCGTGCCCATCATCGCCTTGCCGGGCTCGCTCATCACCGTCTTGACGTCCTCGAAGTCGACGTTGACGAGGCCCGGGATGTGGATGATGTCGCTGATGCCGCCGACGGCGTTCTTCAGCACGTCGTTGGCGTGCGCGAACGCCTGGTCCTGGGTGACGTCGTCGCCGAGCACGTCGAGCAGCTTGTCGTTGAGGATGACGATCAGCGAGTCGACGTTGGCCTCGAGCTCGGCGACGCCGCTGTCGGCCGCCTTGAGGCGCCGCGGCCCCTCGAACTCGAACGGCTTGGTGACCACGCCGACGGTCAGGATGCCCATCTCGCGCGCCACCCGGGCGATCACCGGCGCGGCGCCGGTGCCGGTGCCGCCGCCCATGCCGGCGGTGATGAACAGCATGTGCGCGCCGTCGATCGACTGGCGGATGCGGTCGACCGCTTCTTCCGCCGCCGCCTTGCCCGCCTCCGGCTTGGCGCCGGCGCCCAGGCCGGTCGTGCCGAGCTGGATCAGGTGGTGCGCCGCCGAGCGGTTGAGCGCCTGCGCGTCGGTGTTCGCGCAGACGAAGTCGACCCCCTGCACGCCCTGCTCGATCATGTGCTCGACCGCGTTGCCGCCGCCGCCGCCCACGCCGATCACCTTGATCTGCGTGCCCATGCTGAACTCTTCGATCATTTCGATAGCCATCTGTTGCTCCAATCCTTGCAGTTGCCTTGTGAAGTTCGAACGCTGTGGTTCCGGGATACGTTGTTGTTGATTCCTCCTCGCCACGACGGGCACTAGCCGTCGGGCGGGTCGTGGCCGCGTGGGGTGGGTCGTGCGTCTCTGGCGTGTCGTTCGTGCCTCGGAGCGGGGCAGGCGGTCCGGGCATGCGTTCTCCGGCCCGGTCTCGCGGTCGACCACCGAGCCGCACGGAAGCGCGCCTCATCAAGACGGCGGTGCCTTGCATGCATCGGCGCGACCGCGAATGGGGCCTGCGCCCGCATGCCCGAACCCCCTGCCCTGCGGCGGCGAGGCAGCTCGAGACCCGCAGCGAATCGTGCGTGCCCGCGGGCCACCGATGCCGCCTGCAGGACGGCGGTGGCGCCTGTGGGCGCAGGCCCCATTCGCGGTCGCTCCACGAGTGGCGTGGCACCCCGGTGTTGACGAGACTGAATCGGGAGGGCTTCGGTGGTCGACCGCGAGACCGGGCCGGAGCACGCAGGCGACGCCGGCGGCCTGCCGCTCGATCCTCCGCGCGATCGGCTGACGTCAAGCGCAACGACGCTCCGGTTGCATCGCGAGGTGTCGAGCGAAATTGCGCGGCGCTTCATCTCAGAAGTTCCCGAGGAACCAGTCCTTGGCCCGGCCGAACAGCGTCTTGACCGAGCCCGCCTGCTGCGCCGCGCGCTGGCCGCGCGTGCGTGCCATGCGCGCTTCCTCGAGCAGGCCCATGACGGTCGCCGAGCGTGGATTGGCGACCATGTCGTGCAGCGCGCCGCGGTAGGTCGGCGTGCCCTTGCGGACGGGCTTCAGAAAGATGTCTTCGCCGAGCTCGATCATTCCGGGCATCACGGCCGCACCGCCGGTGAT
>DATIMU010000214.1:0-1804 GCA_035475015.1 Acetobacteraceae bacterium | reverse complement strand
GCTTTCGGCCGCCGACAGCGCCTTCAGCCAGTTCGCGGTGTGGCAGGACTCCAACAGCAATGGCGTGGTCGACGCCGGCGAGATGAAGGGGCTGACCGCGCTCGGCATCACCAGCATCTCGCTGTCGAGCGACGGTGTGGGTTATTCGGCGGCGGGCGGCGACGTGTCGGTCGTCGGGACCGGCAGCTTCACCCGCGCCGACGGGACGACCGGCGTGCTCGCCGACGCGGTGTTCGCGACCGGAAACCGCGCCGCGACCGAGCAGGTTCGCTACTCCTCGGCCCTCACCAGCAATGCCGCGCTGCTCGGCGCGGTGGCCGCCGCGGGCCTCGCCTCGATGCCCGCGCACGCGACGTGGCGTGACGTGGGTGATCAGCACGCCCAGGTCCTGCATGGCAGCGAGGCGACCATCGCCGCTCCAATTGCAAGCCAGTCTGTCGACCATGCGCTGAGCAACGAGACGGCGGTGCCGCTCGAGACTGCGGCAGTTGCGCAAGCGGCGCACGCGACCTCCTCTTCATCGCCTGCAGCGGACGGTCACGCGACGGAATTGCAGCTCGACCAGGCGGCGCAGCACCCGGCCGAGCTGCTCCAGGCGACCGATCAGCCGCACAACAGTCCCGCGGACGTTTCCTCGACGTCCGGAGCAGTGTCTCCGGTGTCCGCCGAGATGCTGCAGGCGGCGATGGCGGGAGTGGCGCAGCACGCCGCCGAACGGCCGGTCGCTGCGGTCGGCGACGGTGCCCATGCCACGGCCGAGCTCGGGCAAGTGCTCGCGGACGCGCTCGCGGGCGCATCAAACGCGAGGACGGACATCGATTCCCTCCTCGATGCCGCAGCCGGCCACGGCAATGGGCATCTGCAGGTCGCTTACAACTTGACTATGGGCGCACCGGGAACCGCCGAGGCGTTCGGTTTCGGCCATCTTCCCATGCACACGCCGATCCTCGAGGCGATGGCGCTTCATCCGGCGGCGCCGCCTCCGGCCTGAGCTCCGCCGTTCGCGCCGAGAGGCTCTTCCGGCCGAGGGCGCGCGCCCATATGGTCGGCCCGTGACGCGCGCGGACCATGTCTTGGCGATCGATCAGGGCACGACTTCGACGCGCGCCATCCTCTTCGATTCCGATGCGCGGGTCGTCGCCACGGCGCAGCGGGAGCTCGAGCAGCATTATCCCGGTCTCGGCTGGGTCGAGCACGATCCCGAGCGGATCTGGCAGGATGCGCTTTCGGTCACGCGCGAGGCGCTGAGCGGCGCTCGGGCAGGGCAGGTCGCGGCGATGGGGATCGCCAACCAGCGCGAGACGATCGTCGTGTGGGACCGCTCGACCGGCGAGCCGATTCATCGCGCGATCGTGTGGCAGGACCGGCGGACCGCGGACGAATGCGAGCGGCTCAGGGCCGAAGGCGCCGAACCGCTGATCCGGGAGCGCGCCGGCCTGCTAGTCGATCCCTATTTCTCGGCGACCAAGATCGCGTGGATCCTCGACCAGGTGCCGGGCGCGCGCGCCAGGGCCGAGCGCGGCGAGCTCGCGTGCGGGACGGTGGATTGCTTCCTGCTGTGGCGGCTGACCGGCGGAGCGGTTCACGCGACCGACGTCACCAACGCGAGCCGGACTTCGCTGTTCGACATCCATCGGCAGCGCTGGGACGACGATCTGTGCCGGCTGTTTCGAGTGCCCGCCGAGCTTCTGCCGGAGGTCCGCGACAATAGCGGGGAGTTCGGCCGCACCGCGCCGGGCCTGTTCGAAACCCAGCTGCCGATCACCGGCATGGCTGGCGACCAGCAGGCGGCGCTGTTCGGCCA
>DATIMU010000213.1:0-1754 GCA_035475015.1 Acetobacteraceae bacterium | reverse complement strand
CGAAGCCTTCGCCAAGCTTCCCGCCGGCACCGTCGAAATGCTGGTCAAGCCGGAGAACAAGGCGACGCTGACCAAAATCCTGACCTATCACGTCGTGCCGGGCCGGATCACCGCCGGCCAGATCGCCTCGATGGCGGCGCGCAATCACGGCACCGCCTCGCTCAAGACCGTCGAAGGCGAGAACCTCAGGTTCATGAAGAACGGCGGCGGCTGGTGGGTGATCGACGCCAAGGGCAACAAGGCGCGGATCACCATCCCCAACGTGATGCAGTCGAACGGCGTCATCCACGTCATCGACACCGTCCTGATGCCCTAAACCAGGCTTGTCGTCCGGCGCCCCCTGTCGCCGGGCGGCGGCTGGCGGAAAGGAGGTTGCAGTGGTGAAACCCGTGACCTGCGCTCCTTCCGCCGGCCAAGTCTTTCCACCGTGCGGCGCACCGGGCATTAGGCCGAGAATGGAGAGGCAAGTGCAGTTGCGCGTCGAAGCTCGCGGCAACGACGAGCTTGGGCGCCTGCTCGCCGCGGTGGCGCGCGGCGAACAGGGGGCGCTTCGCGACCTCTACCGGCGGACATCGGCCAAGCTCTACGGCATTTGCCTGCGCGTCCTCGCCGATGAGGGCGAGGCGCAGGACGTGCTGCAGGAAGTGTTCACGACGGCCTGGACCAAGGCCGATCTGTTCGATCCAGCCAAGGCGAGCGCGATGACCTGGCTTTCGGTCCTCGCGCGCAACAGGGCGATCGACCGGCTGCGGGCGCGCCGTCCGCCGGGCGCGCCGCTCGACGAGGCGAACGATGTCATCAGCGGCGATCTTTCGCAATTCGAGATTCTCGAGCGGGCCGAGGATGCCAGCCGGCTGCGCGATTGTCTCGATGAGCTCGATGAGCGGGCGCGGGCGATGATCCACTCGGCCTTTTTCGACGGCGCGTCCTATCCCGAGCTCGCAAGCCGGGAAAAGGTGCCGCTGCCGACCATGAAGAGCTGGATTCGGCGCGGCCTATTGCGCCTGCGCGGGTGTTTGGAACGATGACCGACGAACGCGAAAACGACCGCGAGGCGCTTGCCGCCGAACATGCGCTGCAAATGCTGCGCGGGGACGAATTGCGGCAAGCGTCGGCGTTGGCAGGCAGCGACCGCGGTTTCGCCCGCGAGGTGGCGCGCTGGCGCGGCCGGCTGGCGCCGTTGTTCGCCGAGGTAGAGGCGGTCGATCCTCCCGACGCAATGTGGGCGCGGATCGAGCAAGCGACCGCCGGTTCCGGCAATGGCTCGAACGTGGTGACGTTGCGCCGCTCACGCGCCCTGTGGCGCGGGGTCGCCGCGGGGATGACCGCGCTCGCCGCCGCGTTCGGCCTCGTCCTGATCGAACGGCCGGCCGTCCCGCAGCAACCGGTCGCGATCCAGCGGCCCGCGGCACCGCCGCTGGTGGCGATGCTCGGCGATACCGACAAGAACATGAAGGTCGTCGCCAGCTGGGATCCGGCCTCGCGCAGGCTGGTGCTCGCGGTTGCCGGCGAGATGCCGGCCGACCCGAGCCACGCGCACGAGCTGTGGGTGATTCCCCAAGGCGGCAAGCCGCGCTCGCTGGGCACCATGGCAAGCGGCAAGCAGATGCACATGCGCCTCGCCGAGGCGCTGGCGCAATTGCTGCAGCAAGGCGCGACGATCGCCATCTCGGTCGAACCGCCGGGGGGATCGCCGACGGGCGCGCCGACCGGACCGGTGGTAGCATCGGGTTCGCTCGGCCAGGCCTGAGCCC
>DATIMU010000212.1:0-5404 GCA_035475015.1 Acetobacteraceae bacterium | reverse complement strand
ATGAGCGTGCGGGGCCACTCCGCCTGGACCGCCGGCGCGGTGATGACGGTCGCGACCTGGGGCAGCATCCCGGCGACGCTCGCCGGCGGCGCGCTCGGCGCGCGGTTCGGCAATCTCCGCGTCCTCGTGTTCGGCACCGTCGCGATGGCGCTGGGCTGCATCGGGATCGCGTTCACCGCCTGGCCGCTGGCCAGTGCCGTCCTGTTCGGCGTGCTCGGCTCGGCGCAGCCCTCGATCATCATGGCCGCCGGCACGCTGTCGTCACGCCCGGAAAACCGCGCCGTCGGAATGGGCATTTTCTACACCACCTACTACGCCGGGAATGCCCTCGCCCCGGCGCTCTGCGGCCACGCCGCCGACCTCGCCGGCGGCCCCGGCGGCGCGCTGTACGCCGCCGCCGCGATCGGGCTGCTGGCGATCCCGCTGTGGTTGCTGCACGCCAGCCTGGCCTCGGGCGGATCGTCGCCACGTCGAAAACTCGCGGCCCTCGAACGGGGTTGAGAGCCCAAGATGGAGCGAAGCCCATGCATCCGCTCAAGGTGATGATCGTCCGCCACGCGGAAAAACCCGCCGACCACGAAGGACGGCACCCGCCCTTCGGCGTCGACGAGGAGGGACGGCCGGACCCGGCCAGCCTGACCCCGCTCGGCTGGCAGCGCGCCGGCGCGCTGGTGCCGTGGTTCACCCACGCCTCCGGGCCGATCGCCGTGCCGAACACCTTGTTTGCCCCGGATCATCGCGGAACCAGTCACCGCTCCCGTCAGACCGTGGTGCCCCTCGCGCGCTTCCTCCAACTGCCGATCCACGCCGATCTTCCCGTCGGCGAAGAGCGGAAGCTCGCCGACGCGGTGCTCGCCTGCGACGGCCCGGTGCTGATCTCGTGGGAGCACAAGGCGCTGCCGCGCATCCCGCATTTGCTCGCCGGCCCGACCCTCCGCTGCCCCGCCGAATGGCCGGCGGATCGCTTCGACCTCGCCTGGGTGCTGGACCGCGACGCGCACGGCGCGTGGCGGTTCGCGCAGGCGCCGCAACTGCTGCTCGGCGGCGATTCGCCCACATTGCTCCCGCTCGGCTAGACTGGCCGGCACGCATCCCGACAGGACCACACGCACCATGACCGCGACCACCTCCGCGAGCGAGCGCCTGGGCTCGTTCGTCGCCGGCCTGCGCTACGAAGATATTCCGCCGCCCGCGGTCGAGCAGGCGTGCCGAATGTTTCTCGACGCGATCGGCTGCGCGCTGGCGGCGTGGCGCGAGGACAAGCGCAAGGCAGGGATCGCCCGCGCGCTGGCGGAGGAATTCGGCGCGGCGGGCGGCGCCAGCGTCGTCGGCGGCGGCGTGACGCACCCGGCGCTCGCGGCACTCGCCAACGGCATCCTCGCCAACGCCGCCGACAACGACGACACGCACAAGCGCGCGCTGATCCATGTCGGCTCCGTCGTGGTGCCGGCCGCGCTCGCGGTGTGCGAGGATCGCGGGCTCTCCGGGCGCGATCTCATCGTCGCGATGGTCGCCGGCTACGAGGTGACGGCGCGCGTCGGCATGGCGGTGATGCCGACGCATTATCGCTTCTGGCACTCGACCGCGACCAACGGCACGTTCGGCGCGGCCGCCGCCGCGGCGCGCGCGATGGGGCTCGACGCGGCGGCGACGCAGGCAGCGCTCGGCTTCGCCGGCACACAGGCCGCCGGGCTCAATGCTTTCTTCGAGACCGGCGACGACAGCAAGAGCGTGCATCCCGGCAAGGCCGGCATGAACGGCGTGCTGGCCGCCCGGCTCGCCGCCCTCGGCGCCACCAGCCCGCCCGACATTTTTGGTCATCCCAAGGGCTACCTCGCTGCTTACAGCGCCGAGCCCGACGCGGCAGCCCTCACGCGCGGCCTCGGCGAAACCTGGGAGATCACGCAGAACGGCTACAAGCCGTATCCCTCGATCCTCGCCAGCCACTCGCCGATCGGCGCCGCCCTGGAGATCGTCGCGAAGCACGCGCCCGATCCGGCGCGGATCGAGAGCGTCGCGATCAACACTTACGCCACGGTGAAGTCGCACTTCTCCAGCAAGCAGGTCGACAGCACGATGGCGGCGCGCCTCTCGGTGCCATACTGCGTCGCGATCGCCCTCGTCGACGGCGCGGTCGGCCAGCCGCAATTCCAGCCCGACCGCTTCCAGGACGCGCGGGTGCGCCGCGTGCTCGACCGCACGGAGGTTATCGCCGACGCGGAACTGACCAAGCTGTACCCGGAGAAATTCCCCGCCCGCGTGGTGGTGACGATGCAAGGCGGAGAAACCTTGCGGGCCGAGATGATGTATCCCAAGGGCGACCCGCAAAATCCGCTCGCCAACGACGAGCTCGCCCAGAAATTCCGTGACAACGCCTGCGACTATCTCTCCGCCGGCGAGCTGGAAAAATTCATATCCAGCGCGATGGACCTCGGAGCGGCGCCGACGCTCGCCGAGCTGACGCGCCCGCTGCGCGCGCGGGGCTGAACGCGATGGCCAAGACGATCCGCTTCAATGCGTTCGACATGAATTGCATCGCGCACCAGTCGCCCGGCTTGTGGACGCATCCGCGCGACCGCGCCGACAGCTACAACACGCTGGAATACTGGACCGACCTCGCGCGCACTCTGGAGCGGGGGAAATTCGACGCGCTGTTCCTCGCCGACGTGCTCGGCATCTACGACGTGTATCAAGGCTCGCCACGCACCGCGCTGGAGCAGGCGGTGCAAGTGCCGGTCAACGATCCGCTCATGGTGATCCCGGCAATGGCGGTGGTCACGCAGCATCTCGGCTTCGGCGTGACCTGCGCGCTGTCCTACGAGCTGCCGTACCCGTTCGCCCGCCGCATGTCGACGCTCGACCACCTGACGAAGGGCCGCGTCGGCTGGAACATCGTCACCGGCTATCTCAACAGCGCCGCCCTCGCCATGGGCATGACCGAGCAGCACGACCACGACACGCGCTACGAGATCGCCGAGGAGTACATGCAGGCGGTCTACAAGCTGTGGGAAGGCAGCTGGGAGGATGATGCTGTCCTGCGCGATCGTGCCGGGCGACGGTTCGCGAACGCCGACAAGATCCATCGCATCAAGCACGCCGGCAAATATTTTCAAATGGAAGCCATCCATCTCTGCGAGCCGTCGCCGCAGCGCACGCCGGTGCTCTACCAGGCGGGCGCCTCGACGCGCGGCCGGCAGTTCGCCGCCGAGCACGCCGAATGCGTGTTCATCAACGGTCCCTCGCGCCGCGTCATCGCGCCGATCGTCGCCGACATCCGCCGCCGCGCCGCCCTGCTTGGGCGCGACCCCGCCGAGATCCAGATCTTCACCATGATGACGGTGATCCCCGGCCGCACCCGCGCCGAGGCCGAGGAGAAGCTCGCCGAGTATCGCGAGCACGTCAGCGAGGAGGGCGCGCTCGCGCTGATGTCCGGCTGGACCGGCGTGGATTTTTCCCAGTTGCCGCTCGATGAGGTCGTGCGTTTCGAGCGCAACAAGGCGATGACCTCGGCGCTCGAAGCCTTCACCATCGCCGACCCGGACCGCGCATGGACCGTGCGGGAGATCGCCAAGCACGCCGCGATCGGCGGCCGCGGCCCCGTCGTCGTCGGCTCGGCGCAAGAGGTCGCGGACGAGATGCAGGCCTGGGTGGCGGAGACCGGGATCGACGGCTTCAACCTCGCCTACGCGGTGACGCCGGAGACGTTCGAGGACGTGGTCGATCTCGTGGTGCCCGAGTTGCAGGAGCGTGGTGTCTACAAGCGGGAGTACGCACCGGGCACGTTGCGGGAGAAACTATACGGCTCCGGCCGCGCCCGCCTGCCGTCGGAGCATCCGGCGGCGGCGTTCCGCGTGTAGCGGCTTACCCCTCACCCAACCCTCTCCCACAAGGGGAGACGGCTATTCTTCTCCCTCTCCCCTTGTGGGAGAGGGTTGGGGTGAGGGGGATTACCCGGCCGCCCGCACGAGTCTGCAACTCCCCTGCGCCAGCGGCTGAAACGCCTGCTCTCCCGGAATCGTCCGCAGCACCGTATAAAGATCCCACGGCCCCTTGGACGCGCTCGGCGCCTTCACCTGCACGAGATACATATCGTGCACCATGCGCCCGTCCGCGCGGATGCGGCCGTCGTGGAACACCGCGTCATGTACCGGCGCCGCCCGCATCTGCCGCGTCACCACGTCGGCATCGACACTGCCGGTCGCCTTCACCGCGTTGAGGTAATGCAGCACGGCGGAATACGTGCCCGCCTGGATCATCGTCGGCATGGCGTGCCGCTCGGCGAAGAACCGCTGCGCCCAGGCGCGGCTGTCGGCGTCACGATCCCAATAGAACGCGGTGGTCAGGATCAGCCCCTGCGCGCTCGGCAGGCCGATCGCCTTGATGTCGGTGATGAACGGCAGGAACGCCGCGAGCTTTTGCTTTTTGGTCAGCCCGAACTCCACCGCCTGCTTCACCGAATTCGCGGTATCGGCGCCCGAGTTGGCGAGGCCGATCACGTCCGCCCCCGACGCCTGCGCCGCGACCAGTTGCGAGGCGAAATCCGTGGTGTTCAGCGGCGCGACCGAGTGGCCCAATACCCGACCGCCGGCATGGGTGATCTCGGCGCTTGCGGTCTTTTCCAGGTTGGCGCCGAAATTGTAGTCGGCAGTAATAAAATACCAGCTCTTGGCGCCGGTCTCGACCAGCGCCCGGCCGGTGCCGGCCGACAGCGCGTAGGAGTCGAACGTCCAGTGCGCGCCGTAGGGAGAGCAATTCTCGTTGGTCAACGCGGTCGAGGCCGTGCTGGTCACGAGGTCGATCCGGTGCTTCTCCGCTGCCAGGCTCTGCACCGCGATCGCCACCGCCGAGTTGGTCAGGTCGGTAATCATCTGCACGCCGTCGCGGTCGAACCAGCGACGCGCGATGTCGACCGCGACATCCGGCCGGTTCTGATGATCGGCGGCGACGATCTCGATCTTCCGGCCGAGCACCGTCCCGCCGAAATCCTGCACCGCCAGGCGCGCCGCCGTTACCGAGCCCTCGCCCGCCGCATCGCCGTACGGCCCGTTCATGTCGGTCAACACGCCGATCTTCAGAGGGGCGTCCTCGGCCCGCGCCACGGGCGCCGCGACGAGGGCGAGCGAAAGGAGGGTCCAGAACCAGGCGCGCATGATCGACTTCCCTCGGGAGCGGAATGGCGCCATATTCACGACCGTATAACGTCTGTCAATCGTATCCACGCTGCATGGCAGCCAATACAGCATTGACCGACGCCGTTCGCCGTTTCAATGAACGGAACGACCGGAAAGGAGCGTCCATGAACGCCGAGCAACTGCGCGCCGTGCAGGCGCCGCTGAAGCAGCAATACCGCGAGATGCCCGATGCAGCGCGCATTCCCGCCCGCGCCGAGGCCTCGCTCGATCCC